>JBMYWE010000518.1:0-2209 GCA_049607125.1 Granulosicoccaceae bacterium
CAGGGATGGATCGAAGTGCCGTATCTGTCCTGCCCGGTGGACTGCGGCGCCGTGTCCAGCGCGCTCGGGCGCCTGACTCTGGCCGACGGCGGCATCGTGCACATCGTTCCGGGCCTGTCGATCGAGCCCCCCGATCGCGTGCCGGATGTGCTGCGTGGGGAGGAGACCCAGGTGTTCGGCACGGTGCGCGACGCCGATACGGCGACCATCATACTGCCGGGCACTCACAGCAAGTGGGTCTCCCTCGTCGACAGTGTGGTTGAAAGCTTTCAGACCTACATGAGCGGTGAGGTGTTCTCGCTGCTCGCCGAGCAATCGGTGCTGCGCCACAGTGTTGCCTTAGAGGCCTGGGATGACGCCGCTTTTTTACAAGCGGTGAACGAGGCGGTTAAACACCCGGCCGGTTTTCTCAACGCGTGTTTTGGACTCCGCGCCAAAGGCTTGCTGCATCAAGCTGACAGCGCCAAGCTAAGCGCCAGCCTATCCGGTTGGGTGATTGGTTGTGAGCTAGCGAGTACGAAAAACTTCTGGCGTAACCATACTGTGGCCGTTGTTGGTGCGGAAGCTCTGGCTAAGCGCTATCGAGAGGCAATACAGAGTCTGGGGGGCGTAGCTGTGTGTCACGACCCCGATCAAACCACCTTGGCCGGCTTGCGCCAGATCGCCGAAGAATTGAACCCTGTTTTTGCCCAGAGGAAAAAGCATGAATAATCGACTGATTGCCATCTTGCGCGGTATACGCCCTGAGCAAGCAACAGAAGTGGCTGCAGCTTTAGTCGAAAGCGGGATCAACTGGATTGAGGTGCCTCTGAACTCGCCAGAGGCGCTCAAATCAATACAAGCAATGGCTATTGAATTTTCTGGGCGAGCTTGCATTGGAGCGGGCACGGTGCTGCAGCCAGACCAAGTCGACGCTGTTCTTGGAGCGGGAGGCGAGTTCATAGTCTCCCCCAATTGTTATCAACCCGTGATCGAGCGAACGGTCATGTTGAGCATGGACTCTTACCCCGGTGTTTTGACACCCAGCGAGTGTTTTGATGCCTTGCGTTGGGGGGCGACGGCGCTGAAAGTTTTTCCGGCTTCTGTCTTGGGGGTAGCAGGCGTCAAGGCACTGGGCGCGGTGTTGCCCGCAGGGACATCGCTCTACGCCGTCGGAGGCGTGAGCGCTGACAACATGGCTGAATGGGCGATGGCGGGCGCCAGTGGATATGGTATTGGGTCGGCACTGTACCAACCGGGAAAACCCGTCGATGAGGTGGCGCGTGACGCCCGAGCCTTTGTCACGGCTTTTGATAATCTGAGCTAGCGCAGTAAAGGGCATGAACGAAACGCACTATTACGATCTAAAACAAAACGCGGGCCCGACCCCGAGCTTATCGAGTGAGGTAGCAGCGGCCATCGGGCGGGATATTGTCGCGCGTGTACATTTGCCTGGCTCGCTTATCGAAGACGAAGCCCGACTGGCTACGCGCTTTAACGTCAGCCGCTCGGTCATTCGTGACGCCGTTAAAGTTCTGGTAGGTAAGGGTTTACTTGAGGTGCGGCGCGGCATCGGTACCCGTGTACAGCCTCGCTCTCGCTGGGGCCTGCTCGACGACGATGTGATGGCCTGGACACAGGCCGCGCCTGCCAGCGCGCAAACACTGCGACAACTGATGGAGATCAGGCAGATGATAGAGCCCAAGGCAGCGCGCTGGGCGGCCGAACGTGCGGAACAAATCTCTATTGACGCGATTGAAGCGGCGTTGACAGCCATGGAAGTCGAGACCGGAGAAGTGATGGATTTTGTGGCGGCGGATGCCCAGTTCCATCGGGCGGTTCTGCACGCTTCAAACAACGAGTTTCTCAGCGCGCTAGAAGGCGTGATCTTCTCTGCCATGCTCAGCAGCATTCGCTTGACCAACGCGGATCCGCGTGACAACACCGACTCAATACCCTTTCACCGCGAGGTATTTGAGGCGATCAGTCGTCACCAGCCAGACGCGGCCGAGGCCGCGATGCTTACACTGTTGCATGACACAGTGGATCGCTTGGACAAGCGTACGGGAAGCTAGGCCTACATTCTTGAAACCAGCCACAAGAGCGTGCCGCATAAGTAATCGCAACCAATAAAATGGCCCAGTCCGGGTCGTTGTCATCAGCCGCTCGGAATTAAAAAAAATTTCGACCCCGAGACCGCTCAGGTTTTGCACGAAGCCTTTTTCTCTTT
>JBMYWE010000519.1:0-2206 GCA_049607125.1 Granulosicoccaceae bacterium
AGAGTCCGCCATTGACGTACATATCTGCGCCGGTGATGTAACCGGATTCTCTCGCGGCTAGAAATACCGCGACGCGAGCAATCTCCCAGGGTTCGCCCAATCGGCCAACAGGTACCTCGCTAGTGATGTGTTCGATAACTTCGGGTTTCATGGCCATCACCATCTCCGTGCCCACATAACCCGGCGAGATGGAATTGACGGTGACTCCCTTGCGTGCGCCTTCTTGCGCGGCGGCCATGGTGAAGCCGTGTACGCCGGCTTTGGCTGCCGAGTAGTTACCTTGACCGAACTGTCCGCGCTGGCCGTTGACCGAGGAGATATTGATAATCCGCCCAAAGCCTCGGTCCATCATGCCTTCAATGACTTGCTTGCTCATATAAAAAACGCTATTGAGGTTGGTCGAAATAACCGCATCCCATTTGGCTTTGTCGAGCCTCTTTAGCGTGGCATCGCGGGTGATACCGGCGTTGTTGATGAGCACATCGATAGGGCCATGGCTCGTTTCAACTTCTGCGATCATGCGGGCGCAATCGTCGAAGTCTGAAACATCGCCTTCAACAAGTGCAAAGTCGTAACCGTCCTGTTTTTGTTGTTTCTGCCACTCAAGAGCTTGTTCGCTCAGGCCGGTGAAGTAGTTGGCAACAACGCGGTGACCGGCGTCGCTGAGTGCGCGGCACATGGCGGTGCCAAGCCCACCTGTTCCTCCGGTGACGAGAGCTAAAGTGTCGGGCATGATAAGGCTTCCTTTGGCGTGGGCAGCACCATGCACTCAGCACTGTTATACAGGCGAGAAGCTTGTGCTGCGTTATTGCTGGGCTTGAGAGGTGGAAGCCGGCGTCACCGGGGCGGTGAGCCGAGCTAGCCAAAAGCTTGGGCGATTACTTTTTCTCAAGCGCACGCCCAGCTCAATTATCACTTAGCAGCTGCCCGCCATAGGGATTGCGCTTGGTGCTGCGCTTATCTGCACGGGCTGCGAGCTTGTGAATTAGGGTTTTTCTACCGTCAGAGCGACGCCCTGACCGCCGCCAATGCACAAGGTGGCAAGGCCTTTTTTGACGTCGTCTTTTTTCGCCATGCTGTGCAGTAAGCTGACCAGCACGCGACAACCCGAAGCGCCGATGGGGTGGCCAAGTGCAATGGCACCACCGTTGATATTGACCTTGTCAGTGTCCCAGCCCATTTCGCGGTTGACGGAGATAGACTGAGCGGCGAAGGCTTCGTTAGATTCTATCAGGTCGAGTTCGGAAACTTCCCAGCCTGCTTTTTCTAGTGCTTTTTTGCTGGCGGGGATAGGGCCGGTTCCCATGATGGCTGGATCAACCCCAGCGGCGGCGTAGCTTTTGATCGTAACCAATGGTGTCAAGCCTAGCTCTTGGGCTTTCTCGGCGCTCATCACCAGCACCGCGGCAGCGCCGTCGTTCAAGCCAGAGGCGTTGCCTGCGGTGACACTGCCTTCTTTGGTGAAAGCAGGGCGCATTTTAGCCAGAGACTCTTCACTGGTATCGGCACGCAGGTGCTCGTCGGTGTCGAATACAATATCGTCGCCGCGACGCTGGGGGATGGTGACCGGAGCAATCTCTTCTTTGAACAGGCCGTTTTCGATGGCGGCGGCAGCACGTTGCTGTGAGGCGAGGGCGAATGCGTCTTGCTCGGCGCGGTCTATGCCGTATTTATCGGCGATGTTTTCGGCCGTTTGACCCATGTGGTAGTTGTTGAAAGCGCACCAAAGGCCGTCTTGGATCATGGTGTCGACCAGTTGCCAATTGCCCATGCGTTGACCCGTGCGAGAGCCAGGTAGCACGTGTGCGGAGGCTGACATGTTTTCCTGGCCACCGGCAATAATGATGTCGGCGTCGCCGCAGCGGATGGCTTGCGCGGCAAGGCTGACGGCTTTTAGACCGCTTCCGCATACCTTGTTGATGGTCAGTGCGGGAGTGGTTTCAGGCAGACCTGCTTGAATGGACGCTTGGCGGGCGGTGTTTTGACCTTCACCAGCGGTGAGTACGTGGCCAAAAATGAGCTCGTCAACCTGATCGGCGGCTACGCCTGTTTGTTCAAGCAAGGATTTAATCACGGTGGCACCGAGCGCGGCAGCGGGTACGCTGGCCAAAGTCCCCATGTATTTTCCAATGGCGGTGCGTTTGGCGGCGACTATTACAGCATCTCTCATCTCTTTGCGTCCTCAAGGTGGTTTTTTATATATTGT
>JBMYWE010000520.1:0-2195 GCA_049607125.1 Granulosicoccaceae bacterium
CAAAACAAAAAAACGAAACAAAGAACTCATGAGCAAATCGCTTATCTCTGAGCACGAGGTAGATAAGCTGAACACCGATATTCGCATCGCTGAATTGAATTTAACCCTAGAGCAAGAGAACAAGCGAATAGCCGAAATAGCTAACCAACGGGCAAACGCCCTGCTCCAACGTCGCGTGGTTAAGAGCCCAATCACAGGTTTCGTGATGGAACGCTACAAATCGGTTGGCGAGCGCAGCAGCGACGACCCTATCGTGCGAATTGCTCAACTCGATCCACTGCATGTGGAAGTGATTATTCCCGCTCAACATTTCAATAAAGTACACGAAGGGATGCATGCGAAAGTGGTGAATAAACCCGCAGGGTCTTCTCCTTACAAAGCCGTAGTCGAGCGTGTTGATAAGGTGTTGGACGCCGCCAGCGGAACATTTGGCGTGCGGCTATCGGTTTCCAATCCTGGCCACAAACGGCCAGCTGGCGTCCTATGCACACTCAATTTCCTGACCCAAGATTGAGCCGATGGGCCATGAACAAAAGTGCTACAGCGAAATCACTATCAGTGACTGGTTTGTCCCGTTGCAGCAAGCCTAATTAGCGAGGTAGTAAAAAGTGCGAAAGTTGGTGCTATCTCCACTGGTGCGGATCAGCTTCGGTCTCGTGATGCTTACCGTCTCGATGATTCTGCTGGCAGATATCACAGGCTTTATCCCCAACAACAGCAAATTGGAGCTCAGATATCGGGAATCCATCGCCGAAGCGTTGGCGGTGCAACTCTCCTCCAGTTTGATCAACAACGACTTTGACAGTGCAGAGAGTACCATTCACTCGGTGGTTGAACGCAACTCGTCGGTACTATCTGCAGCGATTCGAACTCGTGACGCTGAAATCCTGTTTGAATCAGGCCCACATCAGCAGCATTGGAATCTAGCGCGCGCGGAGCACTCAACTGCCGATCAGATACAAGTGGCCATTTTTGACGAGCACGGTCGTTGGGGCCGCACAGAGATACGTTTTAAGCCTTTAACCAGCATCGAACAGGCCTTCAGCTCTCGTCAATCTCTCGTGAGTTTTTGTCTGTTTATGGGAATAGCCGGCTTTTTGGGTTACATGGTTTTTTTAAAAAAAGCGGTCTATGAACTCAACAGCGACGACGTAATTCCGGAGCGAGTGAGCAAAGCACTCGACACCCTCTCAGAGGGCATACTTATTGTCGACGAAAATGACTACGTCGTGTTTTCAAACACAGCTTTTACACAACTTGTCGGGATAAAACGAGAGGACATCATTGGCCGCAAGAGCGATGCCTTCGATTGGCTACTCGACGAAGACCAGGCTCAACTCCCCTGGCAAGAAACCCGGAACAACAAGGCTTCAGTGCGGGGCTCGCAAGTACAGATGAGAAACGCCCACGGCAAAATGCTCCATCTCACTATCAATGCCACAGCGATTGGCGGCGCAGACAACGGCCAGAGCCATGGCCTGCTCGTTAGCTTTGACAATGTCACTGCGATAGAAGCCAAAAATAACCAGTTGGAAAAAACTCTCGGTCGACTGCAACAGACACAAAAGGAGGTAACTGAACAAAACGAGCAGCTGCAACTGTTAGCTACCAGAGACCCGCTAACCGACACGCTCAATCGCCGCTCTCTTTTTCAGGGCTTGGAAACTCTTGCGTCTGAGACTTTCTGGGAAGACCGCGACCTCAGCTTCATCATGACTGACATCGACCACTTCAAGAGCGTCAATGACAACTACGGCCATACCACGGGTGACAAGGTGATTGTCTATCTCGCCAACTGCCTGCGAAAACACGCGCGAGCCACCGATCTGGTGGCCCGATACGGCGGTGAAGAATTTTGTATCGTGCTTCCCGATACAACGATCGAAGAGGCGGCCGCCATCGCTGAGACCATTCGGCACACCGTAGCCAGTGGTCATGGCGGAGACTATGATTCCGCGCTCAAAATCAGTTCGAGCTTTGGTGTCTCTACCTTGCGCCAGACCGCCAACAGCTGTGAGACCTTGCTGGAACAAGCCGATCAAGCACTCTATGTTGCCAAGGAGCGCGGTCGAAATCAGGTCGTGTGTTGGCAGCTGTCATTCGCCGACAAGAACGAGATGGAAAAACTTGAGGCTCGCCCGCAGCCTGCGTCTGCGGACACAATCAAAAAAGAAGAAATAATCAAACTCAACGAA
>JBMYWE010000521.1:0-2195 GCA_049607125.1 Granulosicoccaceae bacterium
GCTTGAAAATTGACTATGTCCGCCGCGGTCAAGCCCATCATGGTGCGGCCATTGGTGTCTATGCTAAGCGTGGTCACGATGGGCAGGCTAGCGCGTGAGGCGCCCAGAACGCCGGCGATTGTCTCCTCTCGCGAAGAGAGGGTCTCCAGCCACAGCACATCAGCGCCGGCGTCGGCCAAAGCCTGCGCCTGTTCTTCAAAGACATCGGCGGCCTCTTCGATCGAGACCGGGCCGCTGGGTTCGAGGATCTCGCCGGTCGGTCCCATGGAACCTGCGATGGCGATGTCCTTGCCACTCTTGTCGATCTCCTCACGCAAAAGGTGGACAGCGGCGACATTGAGCTCGCGTACACGTTGCTCTGCTTGGTGCAGTTTAAGTCGAAAGGCGTTGCCACCAAATGTGTTGCTGAGCACGATATCTGAGCCCGCCTCAATAAAACTGCGGTAGTGCGTTTGAATACGATCAGGATGATCGGTGTTCCATAGTTCTGGGGCGTCTCCCGTTTGCAGGCCGAGTTGAAACAGGTTGGTGCCGGTAGCGCCGTCCGCGAGTAGGTAAGGTTTTTCAGCGAGTAAGCGCTCGAAGGTGTTGGCCATGGAAGGATGGTCTCGATAAGTAGTCAAAAGGTTGCTCGGCACGCCTGATACGGCTGGTGCTGTTACAAAGTTTTCAAGTTTGTATTTGGTGCTATCTTCTCGCCAGATTAGATTCTAGAGGGAAACAGGAAACCCGCGGAAGCTTTGCCCTACGCCAATCGGTAGGCGTTCTCATGCACCTCTAGAAGTCTAAACAGGATAGTGACGAATTGCGATTGCAGTTATTTGTACATGCTATTGTGGTTTTCTTCATGTTCAGCAAGTTTTAGCTTATGGCGGGTCATTATTGAGCCGATTTCAAGTATTGAAGCTTGGTTTTTTGGGTTTACGGTATGCTTTCGTAACGACTATGTGCCCAGCCGCTAGGCAATCGGCGATCCACAAGTGGTATTGCCGTCAGTTTGATATGGACGGCTTCAAGGTCTGCACAGCGTTATTCAGGTGGATTAGGCGGGTAGTAGGTCAGCCAGCTCGTCTAAGTGTGTGATAGTGGCATGGGGTCGCTGCGGGTGTGGCCAGTCCGCGTTGTGTTGATTAAACCAAATGCTGTGCATGCCCGCGTGCAACGCCCCGAGTGCATCAGTTTGCGGGTTGTCGCCGATGTGCAGAACATCGGGTGCGCGACAGCCTAGTGCGCTGCACAGTGACGCAAATATACGTTTGTCCGGCTTGGCCACGCCCACCTTCTCCGAGCTAATTGAGTGAGAGAAAAATTGGCCTGCCTGCGTTTTAAAAACATCTGCATTGCCGTTGGTGCAGGCCACTAGGGTGTACTTGGCCGCCAAGCGTTCTAGTGCCTCTAGCGTTCCAGGATAAAAACTGACCTTGTTGCGGTGCTCTTTAAATTGGCGCATCAGTTGGCGTTCGTGATCGGCTTCGTAATTGTGCTCTCTTAAGAGCTCGTCAATAAAGTGTGTGCGCAGGGTGCTGAGGTCGTGGTGCAAGTGTGGCCTTGTGCGCATATATTCGATGCGTTTGTCGCGCAGTTGCTCGTTACTCAAAGAGTTGCTTATACGCGGGTATTTGTCTTGTATCTGCCGATAAAAGTTATTTTCTGCAGCGGTAATTATCGGGGCGACTGGCCACAGCGTGTCGTCCAGATCGAAGCTGATCACTGATATGTTATAGCTCGGTTTTTTGATCACACTCATGGTGCTCATTCCCTGTGGAAACTGTGGAGTTGTTGCGCATGCGGCTGCCCGAGCACTAGCGTACTATAACCAATAAATATTTTGTGTTCGGAGACAGTGCAGTGCAATTTTTATCCTGGATAGATATCGTCGCGCTGAGTTTTTTTATTTTCGGATGGCTGGCATATTCGAAGGTGCTGTCCAGCGAACGCTACAAGCGTCGCTCCATTGCCAACGTGATGGCGCGGTATCGCACGCAGTGGATGCAGGTGATGGCCACCCGCGACCCGCGTATGCTCGATAGCATGTTGCAGGCTTCTTTGATGCAAGGCGTGGGTTTCTTGGCCTCTACTGCGGTACTGATGGTCGGTGTACTCACTGCTATGTTGGGCTACTCTGAAAACGCTCTCGATGTGACCCTTCATTTGCCTCAGAGCTTGGTCATGGCGACAGCCAATTGGAAACTGAA
>JBMYWE010000522.1:0-2185 GCA_049607125.1 Granulosicoccaceae bacterium
GGGCGAGAACTAGAATATTTATTGCAAGCACGGTCTTTCGGCTGCTTGGGTATCGAATTATCGACAAATAGAACCACTAGCCCGGATGGCTAGCAGCGGCAGGGTGACAAGGCGCCAGCGGGAATTGGGAAGTCTTGTTGATCAATAACTTACCCAAGGCTGTAATTTGTGGGCAGGGCCTTGGCTACCAGCGGCTGTACGGATGTTTGCTGAGTGAGGAGTTAAAATACTTGGGGTCGTCGCTGACTTCAGGGCCAACCCAGTCGGGTTTCTCGAAGGCTTCATCAACGCCGCTGAGCTCTATCTCGGCGACCACCAGCCCGGCGTTTTCTCCCAAAAATTCGTCCACTTCCCAGAGGTGTTGGCCAAAGGGAATCTCGCGCCGGTATTTCTCGATCAGCGGTTGATCGCACAACTCGAGGAGCGCTTTGGCGTCCGCCACGGGGATGGGGTAGTCGAACTCCAAGCGTTCTACGCCTTGGGTGAGTCCTTTGATGGTCAGTGTGCCGCTCTCGCCAACCACACGCACCCGCACGGTGCGGTGTTTGTCGTGGTTGAGGTAGCCCTGACAAAAGTACAGTGCTTCGGCCTCGCGCCAAGCATCGCTACAAGGCAGGAATTTGCGCTCGATTTCAGTGGCCATAGGGGTGGTGCTCAAGTAACAATGACATTTGGAATCGTGGGTGGTGTGTATACACCGCGTGTGCGCCTGATGTGCCTTGGCTTCAGGCCTAGGTTGTTGGCGTAAGCTGGGGTGCAGTGGGCGACGCTACTGGTTGACGACGACCTGATTGACCGCTGTTCCCGCCGGTACGTCTTTCACCTGCTCATGCACTTGGCCGGCAATGTTCAGCACTAGGTCAAAGGCACGCAATTCAAGGTTTTCTAGCGTGGTGTCGCCACCCAAAATCGGAGCCACTTTGAAATCGTAGCATTCGTTGTCGTCAGGCACCATGCCCGCAACTTGGGCGGCTTCCACTAGCGCATACCACAGGTAGTGGTCTTGCCCTTCTTCGGTGTCGAGAATCTGTTCCAGGCGCTCGTGGTCTACGGCGGCCAAGGTCAGTTTGCCTTCGATACGGTCTAAAAACCAGATGCCGTCATCGGCTTCGAGAAAGACATCGCCCATCACCGTCACGGCGAAGGGGGTCTTGTCTTGGATGTCTAGCCACGACCAGCTCGACAAAGCGTCTTGAACGGTGTCTGCAGTGGGTTGGATGAAGAACATATTGGGGTCTCTCTCGGGCCTAGTGGTGAGTATAGGTGTCACGAATTGTTTACCCAGGTTTTCATCAAGGTCGAATAGATCGCGCGGGTGATTGATTTTCCAGTGAGTTTTCGACGCTATGCCGTGGTGTTTCTGCGGCCGACGACTAGAAACTCGCTGGGGTATCAAATCAAAAACGTGAGCTTGATCGATTGATGAAATCTCTAGATCATCTTGCCGTGCAATAATCAGCCCATGAACCATCTATCTACTCCGCTGGCGCAGTACTTTCTCATCACCGGAAATTACTGGGCCTTCACACTCACCGATGGCGCCCTGCGAATGCTGGTGGTGTTGTACTTCTACGATCTGGGGTACAGCCCGTTGGCCATCGCCATGTTGTTTTTGTTCTACGAGTTTTTCGGGGTGGTGACCAATCTGATGGGCGGGTGGCTGGGCGCTCGTCTAGGGCTCAATCGCACCATGAATACCGGCTTGGCCTTGCAGGTGGTGGCCTTAAGCATGTTGCTGGTGCCGCCCGAAGCCTTGAGTGTGGCTTGGGTGATGGCGGCCCAGGCCTTGTCGGGCATCGCCAAAGACCTGAACAAAATGTCGGCTAAGAGCGCTATCAAACACCTTGTGCCGAGCGATCAAGAGGGTGTGCTGTTCAAATGGGTGGCGGTGCTCACGGGTTCTAAAAATACGCTCAAAGGCGTGGGATTTTTTCTCGGCGGGTGGTTGCTCGCTACCCTGGGTTTTCGCGGGGCAGTGGGCGCCATGGCCGCGGCGCTGGTGTTGGTCTGGCTGTCTAGCCTCGTGCTGCTGCGCGCCGACATGGGCAAGGCCAAACGCAAGCCCAAGTTCAGCGAAATCTTTTCGCGCAGTCGCTCGGTCAATATCCTCAGCGCCGCCCGCATGTTCTTGTTCGGCTCACGCGACGTCTGGTTTGTGGTGGCGCTGCCGGTGTTTTTGGCCGAG
>JBMYWE010000523.1:0-1902 GCA_049607125.1 Granulosicoccaceae bacterium
TTTGGCCGTGGCCGACACACCTGCCAACTGAAATCCTTTAACAGCGGCCGCCGTGAGCTCTGCAGCCACAGCTGGGTTGGCATGAAAAGCGCGCTTGCCGATCACTCGGCTAGCGGTTTGCAAGTCTGCCACCGGCGCCAGATTGACATCCACTCCCACGTCAAATAACTCCTGAGCACAGAGCCACGCGACATCTTCGGCGGCGGCTAGGGCGCGAGTTTTGTCGTGCTCATAGGCCTCTCCATAAACGGCTCCCTGCGGCAAATTGCTAAAGCCTTCGCGAAAGCGCTGCACCCTCCCGCCCTCTTGATCCACCATGACCACCAACTCTCCACCTCGCGATTCGCGACACTGAGCAATGAGATCCCGTAGTTGCGCTCTCTCTTCAAAGTTGTGAGAAAATAAAATAACCCCGCCCACGGCAGGGTGCGCCAGCATCTCGCGCTCGTGCGCTTGTAACTCCACGCCACGGGGATCAAACACCACGGGGCCCGGTTGTATCCAGCGAGCGGGGTGATAGTGAGCCATCAGCTAGCCTCGCTCACCGTCACCACGGCGTGGGCAGCAATTCCCTCGCTACGGCCGGTAAAACCCAAGTGCTCGCTAGTGGTGGCCTTGACATTAACCCGACGCAGCTCAAGACCTAAATCAGCAGCCAGCGTCTCACGCATCGCGTTGATATGCGGCGCCATTTTCGGCGCTTGGGCGATGATCGTCATATCGGCGTTGTGCGGAGTTAATCCTTGATCAGCCAGCGACGCGAGAACTCGCGCCAATAAATCGCGGCTATCCGCCCCCTTCCAAGCTTCGTCGGTGTCAGGAAAGTGATAGCCGATATCCCCCAGTCCTGCAGCACCCAGCAAGGCATCGCACAGAGCGTGAATCAACACATCACCATCGCTGTGCGCTACAAAAGCGTGCTCGAAGGGGATAGATTGTCCACCGATGACTAAAGAATTGCCGGGGCCAAAGGCATGCACGTCATAGCCGTGTCCAATTAACATGGTCAACAAGAATCCAAACGCTAAAGCTGTAATTCTACCTGCTATTGAGCCTTTTAGACCATGCGATCGGCCAGTTAAGAGCCCTAGCTCAACAAGCCGATGAGGCGCCTGGCGTGCATGACACAGAGCCGCACGCTAGATCGTCAAACATCAACTCCGATGCACCAGCGCTCGATGTATTCGCGCCTAGAGACACCATTGTTATTGACAAAACCTGGGTTGTTTAAGACACAAATTGACATATCGAGGGGCTAGAATTCATCCTATGAAAAAACCAAAAATACTGATCCTCGGCACTGACGCCGCAGGCAAGAACTATGTGGGGCAGTTGATACTAAGACAGCTGCGTGCAGCGGGTTTGCCCGCCGCCTTTCGCGAGCGCCGCCTAAGTGGCCGAGACAATGGCGGCGTGGAAAAGGATAAATCTGCCTTTGGCCACCTGGCCGAATGGGCATTTGTTAGGACCTACCCCCTCACTCAGGTATTGATGCCTTGGGTGGTCGACATACTGCTACAGCTCGACCTCGTACGCACCAAGAGCGGCGAGCAGGCAGAAATTATTGTCAGTCACACCGCTTTGCGACTCGCCGCCTTTGATCTCGGTCACAAATATGCGTGTGTCAGCCAAGTGCAAGTGCCCGCCCGAACACAAAAACTGTTGCGCCAGCTCTACCGACGCTTAGACGGCGATACCATTGTGCTCGATATCGCCCACGCTACCCGACGTCAAAGGGTGCAGGCACGCGGTGACACCAGCGACCCTTTCGATCGCTACCTAGCCGCCCGCCCAGAACTCTCCGAGCGCATTGAGGCTTGTATGGTGCACTTGGCCACTGAACACTTAGATGCGAGCTTGATCGAAAATAACGACCTGAGCGAGCAAGAACTGCTGCAGGCC
>JBMYWE010000523.1:1912-2185 GCA_049607125.1 Granulosicoccaceae bacterium
CATTGCCGAGGCAAGCCCAAATTTCGCGAGCAGTATGTAGCGCGTACACCGAAACTTAGATGGACCGAGAAAGCTCCCTAGCGCTGATTGCGCAGAAACTGCTCCGCGAGCGTCACATCATCTGGTCGCGTGACTTTGATATTGTCATCACTGCCTTGCACAAGCACGGGTTTAAACCCAGCAAGCTCCATCGCCGAGGATTCATCGGTAATAACCGCATTGGCGGTCAACCCATTCTCCAAGGCTTCGCATAACGTTTGCAGCTGAAACAGT
>JBMYWE010000524.1:0-2184 GCA_049607125.1 Granulosicoccaceae bacterium
ACTCTCTGGGTGTGCAACAAGCAGCGCTGTACCTATGGGAAAAATTTGGCAGCAGCCACTCTTCGCGCTTTTACAGCGTATCGCTCGAGGGCTTTGTTGCAGATTTAATGCAACTCCCACACACAACTTACAATGGCGTATTACTCAAACGCGCCATGCTCAAAGTAGCTGATGACATTTCTAGCCGCATCAACGTGGAGGCGTTGATAACCGGCGAGAGCATGGCACAGGTTTCCAGCCAAACTTTGGCTAACCTGTCAGTGATAGACAAAGCCACCGACTTCCTCGTCGTGCGCCCGCTAATCACGATGGACAAAGCTGACATTATCGAGATCGCCGAGCAGATTGGCAGCGCAGTTTTCGCTCGGGATATGGTGGAGTACTGCGGGGTTATCTCAAACAAACCCACGGTTAGTGCCGCGCTTGACAAAGTGGAAGCCATCGAACAAGAAATGGGAGACGCCTGGTTTCAAGAGGCCATCAAAAGTATCACCAACACAGCCGTAGGAGACCTCATCAAGCAAATCAACGAAGAACCGCAAGTTGACGTGGTCAGTGAGCTGCAAGGGCAAACGCTTATCGACATACGCGTGGCCGACCAACCCGTTGATGTTGCCGAGCTGCACATACCCTTTCACCGACTGAACCAACAATTTCCCAAACTACCACAAGATAAAAACTACCTGCTCTACTGTGACAAAGGCGTGATGAGCCAGCTGCACGCTGCCTACCTACACGAGCAGGGTTATAGCAATGTAAAAGTTTACCGGCCTCATTAAGCCAAACAGTCGGCTACAACGACCCCGAAATAGTGGGCGGACACTGACTTGACTCTTGCGCCTTGTATCGCCAGCATGTACCAAAGAGACAGCAAGAGGTCGTGCATTTCATGCAAATTTCTCGGAATACCTCAAAGGTGCGCACTACTGCAGTTACAGCACTTCTGTTTGTATCAATGGCAGGCTTATCTATAACGAAGGCCTCAACCCCATTTGTCAAAGTTGCGGAGACTCGCGCGATTAGCTCTGGCGAACTGGTCAGAGTAAAAAAGCTACGCCGAGACATGGCCAGCGTTCTTGCCAGTATGACGTCCACCGGGCCTTCTATGTTTCAAGACAAGGCCACCCTAGACAAATACATCAAGCGTTTCGGCCAGTTTACCGACGCCATCAAAAGATATAACAGCTTTGAACACGAAGTTGTTCTGGCTGCTAGGCAAGAGTATTTGTCACTGCGTCAGGCATTGAGTGATGAACACACCAGAGCAAAAAATCAAACAGCGGCCCTCGGAGATATTCAAAGCGAATTGAAGGCCCTTGAAGCCAAGTTACATCAGCAAATAGCGCCTAACCCATTGAACGCCCCGTTCAATGCAGAAATGGCCAAGCAGTGGGTGAAGATCTCTGTCAATGCTAAAACGCATGCACAAACTGCCCTGTCTCGACTGGCAGAAATTGAAAAAACGGCGGCTTTGAAAAACAGCGAACCAGGCACAGTGCAACAAGGCGCCCGCTACGATCGACAGGACATAAATCGCCTGAAGCGGCTCTCTCAGGGCACCGTCGAGGGAGTTGATTCTGCCTATAACACGACTATGGCAAATCTCAAGGCACAGTTGGGCGGTGTCAACAACGAGCTCGAGTACTTCAGAAAACTAGACCCCAACAATGAAGCTCACCGCGCAAACGCCTTTCTCAAGGCAGGTGCAGCTGAGGAAATTCATAGTAGACTGGATGCTCATCTCAAAGTGGCCGAGTCAGCCGCATTTTTTATGCAAGCATTCGGCAAAGCGCCCTCACCCGGATTGCAAACCCGCATTGATGAAATAAAGCAGCTTAAGACAAACTACGATGTGCAACGAGAAGCCGCTGCAGGAGCCTACACGCTACCGCCCCCCGCCAGCACCGACGCGTCATTGTTGGCGATCGCCAACGATATCATGAGCAAGCCCGAGTATAATTTTGGCAAGCACGGCCCCATTGTTCTTACTACTGCAACATTAATTGATCGAGAGCGCGAAGAAAGTGAAGAAAAATTCACCGATGTAGACGTCAGCCTCTCGGGCGAGATTAGCTTAAGCGGCACTAAAACCACCTGGACCTATCGTTGGCAAGAATTTAAATTCGCCACACCGATTCTCGATGACGATGGCAGCTGGCATGTATGGTGGATTACCGCACGCAA
>JBMYWE010000525.1:0-2161 GCA_049607125.1 Granulosicoccaceae bacterium
CCTAGACCCAGAGTTGCTAGAAGTAGAGATAACGGAAGCCATCGCCGTGCAAAATATGCAAGTGGCCATCGATGCACTGGGGCAGTTGTCTGATGCAGGTTTCAGCGTGTCCATCGATGATTTCGGGACCGGCTACGCTTCGCTCAGCTACCTGCAAAGCCTCCCTATTCATAAAATTAAAATTGACCGCAGCTTCATCGACGGAGTATTGATCAATCCCAATGATGCCGCGATTGTAAGCGCCGTGATCGCCATGGGCCACACATTGGGGTTGGAGGTTATTGCAGAGGGTGTCGAATCCACAGAGCAGTTGCATTTTCTCCGAGACTTGCAATGCGATCAAATACAAGGCTATTTGATCAGCCGTCCGGTCAATCGGGATCAAGCCGACCAACTACTGCAAAGGCCATTAGAGGTTACAGGTCTTATCCTCACCGACAGTGGTAGTAGCCAGCACACAAGCTTCAGCCATACGGGGCAACTGCTCAGCGTGCTCAACCCCGTTCCAAAATAACAAACCGCTTTCTTTGGAGCCTGTTTAAACTCAAGTCACTGCTTGAACGCTAGCCACCGTTGCGCACTACCGATCTGCAGCCGAACAAGCTGATGTTTCCAACAGTGCGCCGCTCAAAATGAACACTTGAGCACAGATCCTCGATCACCCGTTCGTGCTCGCTCAAGGCTGGCATCGAGTTGATCCACCCCTCACTCTAAAAAAACAGAAATACGATGAGCGACAAGATGAGAGCAGCAAAACAACAAGCTAACTAAAGTCTTTAAACGACCGCTTGACGAGATGACATCTACCGGTGGCAAGTCCAAGCGCAAATCGCAGGTGGCGAAGATGCCTAGGTCAACCTTCCCTAGGAGACCAAGTTCCGATAGGCTTTGTGAAAGCCAGTATCGGAATCCCAAGAATGATCAGTCATGAATTTCTACTGACCTCTCTGGTCGTGTGTGCCATCCCCGGAACCGGTGTCATCTACACCTTGTCTGCCGGCTTGTTCTTGGGCCCGCGGGCCGTGTTGATGGCGGTGATCGGTTGCACCCTGGGCATACTGCCCCAATTGCTCGCGTCGGTGCTCGGCCTAGCAGCCATTTGGCACACGAGCGCGCTCGCTTTTCAAGCACTCAAGCTGGTTGGCGTCGCCTACTTGTTGTATTTGGCCTGGTCCATGTGGCGCCACTCAGGTGTGTTGCAACTAGACAAAGAAGCAAAGAGCCAAAGTGACCTGCAGGTCGCCATTCGCGCCTTCTTGATCAACATCCTCAACCCCAAACTATCCTTGTTTTTTCTTGCATTCTTGCCACAATTCGTCGACGAGAACGCTGCTTCTCCCCTAGCGCATTCACTGTTACTGGGTGGCGTGTTTATGGCGCTCACCGCCGTGGTATTTTTGTTGTATGGCCTGTTGGCTCACTCGCTCAGTCGTGCCATTGTTGGTTCAGAGCGTGCCAGCCGCTGGATTCAGCGGGGTTTTTCCGCCAGTTTTGCCGCACTCGGCGCACGCCTAGCTCTGGCTGAAAAATAACCAAGCCGTACAAAGAGTATTCGCTTCACACTTGTATTTCTTACAGGGATCGCTATCTTGTCTAGCAAAATCAGCAGAAACTGCCATGAACCGAATACTCGTGCTCTACGCACACCCAGCGCAACACCACTCTCGGGTCAACGCGGCCATGGCAAGCCGCATCGCCACACTGGAGAACATAAGCCTTGTCGATCTATATGCCGAGTACCCTCGTTTCAAGATTGACGTAGATCGAGAGCAACAACGCTTGCTGCAGCACGACATCGTCGTGATGCAATTCCCGTTGATGTGGTATTCCACCCCGTCACTGCTCAAAGAATGGCAAGACTTAGTGCTCGAGTACGGCTTCGGCTACGGCCACGGCGGCGATAAGCTCAAGGACAAAACACTGGTGCTGGCCGTCAGCGCGGGCTCGTCTCGCGAGAGCTACCAGAGCGATGGTTTGCAAAATTATGAACTGCAACACCTGCTGCGACCGCTAGAACAAATGGCCAGGCTTTGCCAGATGCAAAGCTTGCCGCCCTATGTGTTGTTCTCTTCCCTCGACGCAGCCGAGAGTCCGCGACTAGAGATCCACCTAAACACCTACTGCCGCTATTTGTGCGCCCTGCGCGATGGTCACCTGAGTG
>JBMYWE010000526.1:0-2158 GCA_049607125.1 Granulosicoccaceae bacterium
GGCTATTCTTGCGGGGTTGCTGGCTGGATCGGCCTGGGCACAGTATGTCTTGATTAAAAGCAAAACAATCCCGGTGGTCGATTGGTCGATAACTTTTGAGGTGTTTCTCTCAGGTGTTGGCTTCACTGCGGTGGCACTGGGCATTCACTACAACTACTTGCGACAAACGCGCATACGCGAGAAACTCTGGCAGGCAGAAAAACAACAGCTCGAACACAGTCGGGAGTTGGCGCAAAGTGAGCTAAAAGCACTTCAGGCCCAGATTGAACCGCACTTTCTGTTTAATTCGCTCGCCAGTATTCGCGCCTTGATTGCGGTAGAGCCGGTGATGGCCGAACGTATGCTCGACCACCTGAGTGTGTTATTGCGCGGCGTGTTACAGCGCTCGCGATCGGGCAGCACGAGCTTGGCGCACGAGTTAACCCTTGTTAAAGCGTATCTGGATATTCAACAGATTCGACTGGGCTCTCGCTTGCAATACCGCATTGAGGCCCCTGATGCACTGACTATGGATATTGAGTTCCCCGTGTTGATGCTGCAACCCTTGGTTGAAAACGCAGTGGGGCATGGAATAGAGCCTGCGATTGAGGGTGGCGAGGTCAGCGTAGTTGTATCTGTTAGGCAAAAAACATGCACTGTCGTGATCGAGGATACCGGTGTGGGTTTGGCACGAGACGGCCGAAAAGGGCAGGGGATGGCTCTGGAGAACGTCCGCGCCAGGCTTGATGTTTTGCACGGCGAGGGCGCCAGCCTACTAGTTGAACCTCGTCTACCGCAGGGCACACGTTGTGTCTTGGAGGTTCCCGTTGAACAGCATTAGCCCACGCGCGATAGTCGTCGATGACGAGCCAGTGTTGCGTTTTGCTTTAAAACGCCAGCTGCAAGATCTCTGGCCCCAGCTTGAAATTGTGGCTCAAGCCGAAAACGGCACGCAGGCTCTCGAGCTGTGTCTAGCGCATCATCCCGACGTTGTGTTTTTGGATATTCAAATGCCCGGTTTGACGGGCCTAGAAGTTGCTCAGCAGCTGCTAAAACAAAATTTTGCTGGTCAAGTGGTGTTTGTGACGGCATTTGACCAATACGCGGTCGAAGCTTTTGAGCGCGAAGCACTCGACTATCTGCTCAAGCCTGTATCCCCTGATCGCTTACAACGCACGGTGGCGCGTATTCAGTCGCAGCTGCAAGATGCAGGCGAAATATTGGGGCAAGATAAACTGCAGGCCGCTCTACAACAGCTTTTGGGTGGGGAGCCTGCCTTAACACCTACCCAGTATTTGAAGTGGGTCAAAGCCTCATACCAAGATCAGCTGCTGGTGGTGCCAGTCGAGGATGTCTTGTATTTCGAGGCAGGCGACAAGTACACCACAGTTGTCACCGAAAACCGTGAACTGCTAATCAGAACCCCAATAAAGGTGCTGGAGGAACAGCTTGATCCCCATCTGTTCTGGCGCATACACCGCGCCTATATCGTACAGGTGGCGGCAGTTTCGGCTGCCAGACGTGACGACACAGGTCGCTTGGGTGTTTTAGTGCGCGAGCACCACAAAGAGCTCCCCGTCAGCCGTAGTTATGCGCACTTGTTCAAGCAAATGTAAGACATTTTGCTTAGCTGCAAGATGTTGCCATTCACCTCTTCTCTGAGCCATTCACGCCTTTCATCTGCTGTTGATCGCATGGATGCTTGCTTGTCCGCGCACTGGCGTAGGGTGGAAGCTGAAAAGAATTTCTTTTTTAAGTTTCAGATTAGAGGTAATCGCTATGAATAAGTCATCTTCTCGATGGTCGCAACACCTTGCCGCAGCCGCCCTGACCATGGTGGTGCTCAGTGCCAACGCTACTGAGTTGTTGGGGGGAGAGCGCCATGCAGCTCTGTTGCCTGACTATCTGGCGGCCTCTGAAGGCGATAGCTCGGCGATGAAACGTGCCTACAACGGGTATTCTGCCTGGGTTGAGCAAAGCCCTGAAAATCCCTTGGCTCAGGTTTACTTAGGCGGTGTGCTCACTCTAAAGGGCCGTGACGCGCTGATGCCTTGGAACAAGATGAAGCACACAGAAAAGGGCTTGGACATCATGGCAAAAGCTGTGGTGTTGTTGGATGAGAGCTCAAATTCGAACGATCAACAAGCTTTGTTTACTCGCGTCGATGTGCAGTCGATGG
>JBMYWE010000527.1:0-2156 GCA_049607125.1 Granulosicoccaceae bacterium
GTAGTTGTCGTCGTCCTCAAAGGCATCGGCAAAACAATCCAGCACACCATGCAATAGATGCAAATCAGTGGGCTGCAAAACCTGAATAACAAAGTCCATCGCGTAACCTCAGTGCGCTTTGCAGCAGAGCACCACAATCCAGGGCTCGACATCACCCGCCAAGCCCATGCCCTCGCCGTGGGTAATCTCGTCAATCTCAAAGCCTGTGTTTTCCAGCATCCCCACCAACTCGTTCTCGGAGTAATAGCTGTACATACGACCGAGCTTGTCGCGTTTTTCGCCGCTGCCCGGTTTCAGGGCCAAATGAAAAATACCGCCGTCGACCAGTGCGGTATACAACGCTTTTATATGGTGCGGAAATCGATTGGCGGGTGCGTGTAACAAGCTAAAGTTAGCCCACACACCGTCGTAGTGCTCCACCTGATCAATATCGTCGAAAGTGGCGAGACGTGCACCTATCTGAAACTGTTTATTGGCCATCTCGACCATCGCTGGGGAGGCGTCAACAGGGTCCACACGCAATCCCTCTTCACGCATAGCAGCCGAGGCATGCGCTGGGCCGCAACCCAAGTCCAGCACCAGATCATCCGGCTCAAGCCAGGCCATAAACTGCTCGAGCCCAGGATCGGCCGCGTGTTGTTGCACAACCTCTAGGTAGTCCTCAACTTGCGCGTTGTACACTTCAATGGTTTTATCGTCGATCATCTCGGCTCTCGTTTGCAGGTGCATTACACGATCATGGCTTGCAGGCTAGCGCGAGCCCAAGTATTTGCCAAGCAAGTACCGACAAATGGGCGCAACACCTGCCACAAGGTTTAGCCAAACTGTTAAACTGAGGGTAGTTCAATCCCTACGCCCGACTTGCAAGCAATAGGAATCCTGGCCATGCCCAACCACAAAAGGCCACTCAACACCGCTTTGATTGGGCTCGGCATGGTCGCCGACGCCCATGTTAAAGCCATCGCGGGGCTCAGCGACAAGCTACGCCTGCGCGGTGTGTTCGCGCGAGGTTTCGATGCTGCCAATAGGTACGCGCAGAAAAAGCTTGTGGACGTCTCCAATGGCTGATCGCATTGAGCGCTTTGACAGCTCGCAATCAGCACAAGTGGTCGAACTCTTCACGCAAGTATTTACGCACGCCGAGGGGGCGAGTGAAGGTGCACTCATCGGCAAGCTGGTGAGTGATCTCATCCGCACCACACCCACCGATCAGTTGAAAGGCTTCGTGGTGCAGTCGCAGCAAACGCTTGTGGGCTCTATTTTCTTTACCGAGCTGACGGTCGAACCTAAAGCGTCCGCCTATATCTTATCTCCTGTCGCGATCTCCACAGCAGAGCAAGGCAAAGGTCTGGGGCAAAAGCTAATCAACAATGGTTTGCTGTATCTTCAGGAGCGAGGCGTCGACTTCGCCTTCACCTATGGCGACCCGAGTTTTTACGCTAAAGTCGGTTTTCAACAAATCGATGAAAAACAGATCGCTGCCCCACTCTCACTAAGCCATCCGGAGGGTTGGCTCGCCCAGTCCCTCGGCAGGCAAACACTTGAGTCTCTCAGCGCTGTCAGGCAATGCGTTCCGGCTCTATGTGATCAAAAGTATTGGTAGGCTACGAGCGTTAGCCCAACAGCGCCAGCAACACCACGCCCATCATCGCCGCGGCCATGCCGAGATTGATGCGCGCCTGATTCGCATCACTCAACTCTAGCTTTCGCAGACTCAAGCCCGCCCATAACCAGAGCAAATGAATGGGCAGCCACAGTAAGTTAAACACCAGTAGTTTAATCGTCACTTCCAACCACCATTGATCCGGCCAGAGCGAGAAACCGGTAAACAGGGCCGTATTGACCACGTAGGCCTTGGGGTTAATCAGCTGTAACAACACCCCATCGTGCCACCCCGGTGCACTGGCCTGCGTAATAAACCCAATGCGCTTGCCTGATCGGGCAATCTGCAAGGCCAGCCAACTCAAATAAACCACCGAGGCGATCAGCAACAGTTGGCGCAATCCAGGCACCGCCAGCGCGCTGGCCGCCACACCTGATATCACCGCCAGCGCAACCAGGTTGTTGCCCAGCATCAAGCCAGCCACGTAACGCAGACCAGCCACAGCGCCAAACGCGACGCCAACACCCGCCGTCGACAGCACACCGGGGCCCGG
>JBMYWE010000528.1:0-256 GCA_049607125.1 Granulosicoccaceae bacterium
CGACGGCGAAGCGGATGTCATCAACGGCTTGGACGCTGGCGCCGACGACTACATCACCAAACCCTTTTCGCCACGCGAGCTGGTATCCCGAGTTAAAGCGCACCTGCGTCGCAGCGGTGGCTTCGGCGGTAGCCAAGTCCTGCGGGTGGGGCCGCTGGCGCTGGACGCTTCGTCCTATACCGTGCAGATTGACGATCAAAACTTGCCCATCAAAGGCAGCGAATTTCGTCTGCTGAAATTTTTGATGGAGCACCCG
>JBMYWE010000528.1:266-2148 GCA_049607125.1 Granulosicoccaceae bacterium
ATTCTTTTCTCGAAGAGCGCACCGTAGATGTCCACATACTGCGACTGCGCAAACTATTGAAAACGGGCGGTGCAGACAAGTTAGTGCAAACCGTTCGCGGCGCCGGTTATAAGCTGGGTGCAGGCGACAATGCGGCGGGTTAACATTCCTCTTTTGATTCCTAACAGAAGTCTGCTCTTGCACCATGCGTAAAGCTGTCGCCGATGAACGTTTCCGCATTTTCATGGTGCTGTTGGCCGCCGTTGTGGCGGGGCTCGTGTTTGACCAACTAGCTTGGTGCTTTGCCGTTGCTGGCTTCGGTTTGACCGCTCACGCCATCTGGCAAGGCACCCGCCTGCTCGAATGGCTGAACGGTGGCCGCAAGCCGCCCCCAGCAAATCATGGCCTCTGGGCCGAGATATACAGTTTATTGCGTCGCGAACGGCGCGGCAGTGAAAAACGCCGCCGCAAGCTCCTGCATGTGCTGCGCTGGTACAGCGACTCCGCCGACGCCCTGCCCGACGCCGCCATCATCCTCGACCAACATAACGCCATCGTCGGCAGCAACCAAGCAGCCAAGCACTCATTGGGCATAGACAATAAGCGCGACCGCGGACAGCGGGTAGACAACCTGTTGCGCGACCCCATGCTCTTGAGTCTGCTCAACGAAGAGCTGCCTGAGCCCAGTATCGAGATGGTCAGCCCCCTCAATCAAAGCGACACCTTGAGGGTGCGCTTAAGCTCTTACGCCGAAGGCACGCGACTGCTGCTCGCGCAAGACATCAGCGAACAAATTCGCAATCAGGAGATGCGCCAAGCCTTCGTCGCCAACGTATCGCACGAAATGCATACGCCACTGACCGTGGTCAATGGCCACCTAGAGCTCCTGCTCGAAGACCCCGATCTCGGAGACTCCCATCGGCAGCAGTTGCAGCAGGTGGCACAACAGTCGCACCGCATGCAAGCGCTGGTGCAAGACCTTCTTTCATTGGCTCGCCTCGAAAGCGCCCCGCGCCCTAACGAAAGCGAAGCGGTGGATGTGGCACAAATAGTTGAATCAGAAGTCGACGGGCTACGCCATTCCAACACATTCCCAGACCATGAAATCCGTCTGGAACTCGACCACAATCTAGACCTCTATGGCCGCCGCACTGAAATAGAAAGCGTGGTGCATAACCTCTTGGTGAACTCCTTGCGCCACACCCCGTGTGACACCACGATCACCGTGCGGTGGAGTTTACTGGCCAATGGTCGCCCGGCCCTGCTGGTGTGCGACACGGGCGACGGCATATCACCCGAACACCTGCCGCGCTTGACCGAGCGTTTCTATCGTGTAGACCCAGCTCGCTCGAGCAGCATAGGCGGTACGGGCCTCGGGCTAGCTATCGTCAAACACGCAGTACAGCGCCATGGTGGCGAGCTACAAATTGACAGCCAAGAAGGCGCAGGCAGCGAGTTTTTAGCCCTATTTGCAGCCGAACGAGCGGCGCGCGGTTAATCCTCTACGGCGCGATTCAGCTGAAGATCACGACGCAAAGCCGCCGACTCCGGCTTATCTTGGGACGCGCCAGCTGAAGCACACTCACCCTACAACTTTCCCCTGCCACGAGCCTATTCAGCATCGCTGTGCCGCCACGAAAATTGGATGGTTTAGGGCGAGTACCGGGGGCATCTAGCCCGAATCCAACCCATTTGTGGCAGGCTGAGCGTTTTGAGCAGGCTCCGGCGGAAATAGCTGGTCTTTTCTAAGACGCCAACCGCTGTGCCACAGCTCTCCGGCTCGCTGTAATTTCAGTGTTTCAAACACTGTCTAAAAGCTCACATACCACTGTATTTAAAGCATATTTCACTTTGCTTCGGTCTTTATTTCAGCTTGTCACACACGCGTCATATGACCCACCTA
>JBMYWE010000529.1:0-243 GCA_049607125.1 Granulosicoccaceae bacterium
CCTCGCCGTACTCGAAGGCGAGAAGAACGTACCCGCTGAAATTGTTCGTCAACTCGCTCAAAAATCTAGCTCGGAGACTGCATGACCTACGCCCGTATCGCAGGTACCGGTTCTTATCTACCCGAAAGGGTGATGACCAATGAAGAGCTGTCCACCCTTGTGGATACCAGCGACGCTTGGATTCGCGAGCGTTCCGGGATCGGGCAGCGCCACATTGCAGCCGAGGGCGAAACCACCGTCGAC
>JBMYWE010000529.1:253-2148 GCA_049607125.1 Granulosicoccaceae bacterium
GGCCCGTAGATATCGATCTCATCGTGATGGCGACCACCACGCCAGATCAAGTGTTTCCTAGCTCGGCCTGTCTACTGCAGGCGCGTCTTGGAATCAGTGGAAGCCCTGCATTTGATGTGCAGGCCGTCTGTAGTGGCTTTGTCTACGCGCTGAGTGTGGCCGATCAATACGTGCGCAGCGGTGGTGCCAAGCGCGCGCTGGTGATTGGCGCCGAAACCTTTACCCGCATCCTCAACTGGGAAGACCGCACCACGTGCGTATTGTTCGGCGACGGAGCGGGTGCGGTGGTGCTAGAAGCCAGCGAAGAGCAGGGCATATTGTCTACACATTTGCATGCCGATGGCCGTTACGCCGATTGTCTGCATGTGCCTCCAGGAGTATCGCAGGGCTACCAAGCGGTGCTCGAGGGGCGTGCCTATGTCGAAATGAAAGGCAGTGAAGTCTTTCGCATGGCCGTCGCCAAGATGGGCGAAGTGGTTGAAGAAGCGCTTGAGGCCAATAACTTGGGTCGTGAAGCGCTGGATTGGCTGATCCCGCATCAAGCTAATATTCGCATTATTAAAGCCACGGCGCGCAAGCTGCATATGAGCATGGACAAGGTTGTGCTCACCGTTGAGCAGCACGGCAACACCTCGGCTGCGTCTATCCCACTGGCTCTAGATGCTGCCGTGCGAGATGGTCGAGTACAGCGCGGGCAGCTGTTGATGTTGGAGGCTTTCGGTGGCGGCTTTACTTGGGGCGCGGCGCTGCTGCGCTACTGATTGCACCCACTTCTTGCGCCAGAGGTGAGCGGCCATGAGTGACGAGACTTCAGCTGAATCGGCCTCGGGCTCAGACCCTGCTGCAGCGGGGATTTTTGACCCCAAGTCCTTTCTGCGCACAGTGACCACCCGCCCGGGTGTCTATCGCATGAAAAACGCCGAAGGAGAAATTATCTACGTCGGCAAGGCGAGCAATCTGCGAAACCGCCTGTCCAGCTACTTTCAAAAAAACGTAGATAGTCGAAAAACGCGAAATTTGGTCTCGCATATCGCCGAGGTGGAGACCACTGTTACGCGCAGTGAGACCGAAGCTTTGATCCTCGAAAACCAGCTGATCAAAGCCCATATGCCGCGCTATAACATCCTGCTGCGCGACGATAAAAGCTATCCCTATGTGTTTATGTCAACGCAACAAGAGTATCCGCGCTTGGCCTACCACCGCGGTGCTCGAAAGCAAAAGGGCGCTTACTTTGGGCCTTATCCCAATGGTTTTGCGGTGCGCAAAACACTCAATTTCGTGCAGAAACTCTTTCAGGTGCGCCAGTGCGAGGACAGTTATTTTCGCAACCGCTCGAGGCCTTGTCTGCAATACCAGATCAAGCGCTGTAGCGGGCCCTGCGTCGGGATTGTCAGTACTGAAGAGTACGCCCACGATGTGGAAATGACGCGGCGTGTCTTGTCGGGAGAGAATAAAGAGGTCATCGCTGACCTGATCGCCCAAATGCAAACAGCTGCTGCTGATCAAGCCTACGAGCGTGCCGCTTTGTTGCGCGACCGCATCGCGGACCTCAAGCATTTGACCGATCAGCAGTTTGTCGCCGGAACCGGTGGCCAAGCGGATATTGTGGCTTGTGCCGTCAGCGGTGGCCAGAGTTGTGTGCAAGTGTTTTACGTGCGCAATGGCCTGAACTTGGGCAACACAGCTTTTTACCCCACCATGCCCGCCGATATGCCACCGGAGGAAGTGTTGTATAGCTTTGTCACACAGTACTACTTCGGGCAAGAGTTACCGCAGCGAATAATCCTCAGTCACCCAGTTGAGGATCAGGACCTGCTCGCGCAGGCATTTAGTGAGCGAGCGGGGCGCAAGGTGGTGCTCAGCCACAATGTGCGAGGCGAGCGTGCGCGTTGGTT
>JBMYWE010000530.1:0-2116 GCA_049607125.1 Granulosicoccaceae bacterium
ATTGTGGTTTTGAACGCGGGCAATGTGGAGCAAGTAGGGGCTCCGATGGATCTCTACCATCGACCGGCCAATACTTTTGTCGCTGGGTTTATCGGTTCTCCGGCGATGAATCTGATCAAGTGCCGTGTCGCGAATGTAGCGGACGGCGAGGTTGAACTACACGTAGGGCCCTCGCAACTTACCGGGGTAGCCGTTGCTCAATCGAGTATGACAGCGGGTGAGCCCGTGACCCTGGGTGTGCGTCCCGAGCACCTGAGCACGACTTCCACTGACGGCGTGGCCCTAGATGGCAACTTGGAGGCCATAGAGCGCTTGGGTGACATCACCTACCTCTACCTGAAGTTGGCCGATCAATCGAGCGTGACGGTCGCCGAGCAGGGTGACCACTCGCTGGAGGTGGGTGAGAAAATTCGCATCTACGCCAAACGCGAGCAACTTCATCTATTCGACGCGAACGGACAGGCTATTCGCTAATCGAGATCTCCGCCTATACAACACACAGCTCAAGATGCCTCTCTGCCCTGTGTTCGGTTGCACTAACACACCAACCTGGCTGAGATAGACTCCGGCCCTTTGCGGGCAGTGTTGGTAAGCCAATCCCAGATTGCATTCCGCCCTGTGCTACTGGTTAATAGACCCGCCGACAGGCAAGCCGCTTGGCACCGTGTCGGGGATGCTGCGGTCGAAACGGCGATCATTGAGTGCCTCAAAAAAGCGCAGTAAATCCTCGATAGCTGAATCCACCCGACTCAACGCGCGGACTTTGGTGTCGATCTCGGTGGAGGAGACTTGGCTGTGATGCGAAACGCCACGCGAGGCTGCCACGTAAAAATTGAGGATGTCGCGCAAGCTTTGGCGGGTGCCGCTGTGGGCGTAGGGGCCAGTATGGGCCAAGTTGCGCAAACTGGGCGTGCGAAAGGCAAAGCGGTCCTCCGCGCCGCGATCCACGCCGTTGGGGTTGTCTAGGTGATCAGGGGTGCCGAGCACGTGTAAGGCGTAGTCACTAAGCATGGGCCCGGAGTGGCAGTCGGCACAGCCCACGTCTATAAAGCTCTTCAAACCGCGCTGCTGAGCTGCGCTTAAAGCACTGGTATCGCCCCGCATAAAGCGATCAAAATCGCTATGGTTGCTGACCAAACTGCGCTGAAAAATGGCGATAGCCGCGAGCAACTGCTCGCGGGTGATGTTGTTGCCACCAAAGGCTTCAGCAAACAGCGTGCGATACGTGCTGTTGGTATTCAGGCGGCTGAGCAGCAGCGGCAGAACGTCTGCTTCGGCCAGTGTGTTGCCCGCCATCTCTATCTCGGACAACAAGGGCTGCTCTGCTTGAGACTCCAGTGAGAGACGTCGATTATCCCAAAACATGGGCGCCTCGGCTTGGCTTGGCGTGTGGGAGAGAGTTAGCCCGTTGAACACGGTATTGACCACCGTGGGTGAATTGCGAGCCGTGCGCAGGCCGCCCTGGCGGTTGGTGCCTAGCCCTGTAGCCCCGGTGCCCAGCGAGGCGAACAGCCCGTCGCTGTAGTCAAAGTCGGGGTGGTGGCAGCTGGCGCAGGC
Organism: Granulosicoccaceae bacterium; assembly: GCA_049607125.1. Classification (GTDB taxonomy): domain Bacteria; phylum Pseudomonadota; class Gammaproteobacteria; order CALCKW01; family CALCKW01; genus CALCKW01. The sequence continues at coordinate 1,558 of JBMYWE010000530.1, forward strand.
CGTGTCTTGGCCCACCGAAAGAATGGGGTCCCAGAACAACAGTTTGCCCAACGCCACCTGCTGGGCGTCGAGCACGTCGGTTGTCTCGGGCAGGGCATCGACGTGTTCGCGCGCCTCGGCGGGGGTGATAATCAACGAGGGGTCGCCGTTGTCCGAGCTCGACGAGCCGCTGCATCCACTCAAAAATAGGGCGAGGCAGGCGAATAGCATGGGGGAGCAGAGTCGAGCGGTCATAGCACCAAGTGTATTAGGGGTGTACGGCTATCGTACAACAAATTTTCTCTGTCGCCGCGCCCATCAAACCCCAACAGGTGCGCAAGCGCGCCCTACGCGAAGACGCCGCCGCACCTAACAATCTCGCTTTATGCCGCGCTACCGTTATCCTGTAATATCATATCGGCCGCCTTTTCACCGACCATGATGCAGGCGGCATTGGTGTTGCCCGAGACAATGTTGGGGAACACCGAGGCATCGGCCACGCGAATATTTTGCAAGCCGTGCACGCGCAGGCGCGCGTCCACCACATTTTGTTCTGGGTCGGGGCCCATGCGGCAGCTGC
>JBMYWE010000531.1:0-2109 GCA_049607125.1 Granulosicoccaceae bacterium
ACGCCATTCCCGCTGTAGACCGCTACGTGAACAGTATGATCGCCCAGTCTATTAGCCCGGCGGAGTTAGAAAAGCTCCGCATCGAAGGAATACAAAACATCCGCGATAAAATGGATGAACGCCTGCAAGACTTTTGCGAAAAGGAGCTCGATGGCAATGAATTCCCGGGTGGCAAGCCGGAGACCTATCTTCTCGAGGGCGACGCCGGCACCGAAATCCTTGCGCTTGCAGACAAACTCGACGCCGACCTGATCGCAATGGGCGCGCGACGTCACAATCGCGTGGGCGAGCTATTGATGGGCTCGGTGGCGTATCGGATCACGCACCGCTCTAAGCGCCCCATGTTGTTGGTACCGATAGAAGACTAAACTAAGCCAACACTGCGCCAGCCCTAGAGCCTGCTCATAATCTCTGTGTTGTAGCGAGAATGGGCTTTTAGCTGGCGTAGTTGCTACGCTCGTCGTCGAGGATAGCCTTTAGCTCGGCGAAGTGCCGCTCGCCCTGCTCCGGATATTCTGCCAATTCACTGGCTGTTTTTTCAGCGATTTCATCGCTGAGTACGCGCAATGGCTGGCCGGTTTGCAAGGCGCGAATATAAGTTTCCGCGGCACGCTCAAAGTAATACAAACGGTTGAAGGTATCGGCAACCGAATCACCGATTACCAGCACGCCGTGGTTACCCATAATCATCACTTTTTTGCTGGGGTCTTGGAGTAATTGCGCGCAGCGTTCGCCCTCTTCTTCAAAGGCCAAACCGCCATAGTGATCGTCTATGACGTAGCGATTGTAAAATGTCGCGCAGTTTTGATCGATCGGGGGCAGACGCGAGTCTTGCAGACAAGCTAGCACTGTCGCGTGGATAGAGTGCACGTGCATCACACAGCGTGCGTGCAAGCAATGGCGGTGGATAGACCCATGCAAACCCCAAGCAGTTGGGTCTGGTGCCTCTGGACCGCGCATGCTGCTCGGATCATCTGCGTCTAAAAACAGTAAGTCCGAGGCTTTAATTCGGGCGAAATGTGCTTGATTGGGATTCATTAAAAACTGAGTGCCGCTGTCGTTGACCGCCAACGAAAAGTGATTCGCTACCCCCTCGTGCATATTCAAGCGTTCGGCCCAACGGAAAGCTGCCGCCATATCCACCCGCTCGGTCCAGTAGGCGATGTTCTGTGGCGGGTGGATCAGGGAATCGCGGGGAGAGTTCATGGGCTTACCTCGGGTACATGAATCCAAGTTTTCAACGCAGTCTATGGCAGCGACAGTGCCATCACAACCGCATCTTCGTGTCCCTGCTTGTCTCGGTAGTAATCACGGCGGGTGCCGATGGCTTCAAAGCCCATTCCCCGATAGAGCTGCAACGCGGCTTGATTGCTACGACGTACTTCCAGAAACACTTGCCGTGCATCGCTGCGGCGTCCAGAGTCGAGCAAGTGCTGTATCAGCAGCAAGCCGATGCCTTGGCGCTGGTGCGCACGAGACACACAGAGGTTAATCAGGTGCAGCTCATCCAGCACTTGCTGAGTAATCATATGGGCGACCAACTCACCGTTGCCGGAGACCACCTCACAGGTATAGGGCCCCGCTAGGCAATCGCTCATCGCCTTTTCGCTCCAAGGCAGGGAGTAAGCGCTGCGCTCTACCGCCATCACAGCGGCTAGATCAAAGGGTTGCATGGGCCGGATCTGCAAAGCAGGCAAGATCAGTCGGTCCAGAGGTTTTGCAGCATCTGCAGAGAGGACCACGCTTGACGTTTCAGCGCGACGCCCTGATCAAACATGCGTGGGTGCGGTGCGACCACTCCTCTCGACCCGTGCAAGCTAAGCAGCTTATCTCGCCAATAGCCTATTAGCGCAGCAGCGTCTTCACCGCTGTCGACCAGCACAAGTGAAAAAGGAGTGCTTAAAGCTCGCTCGCTTGGCTCGTCCCAACACAAACCACCCAAAGCGCATTGCCTTAGTTCGACCCCGATGGCGGCAAGCATTTTTTCCAGCACAGCGCTGTCTTGTTCAAAGTGGCCGGGCTGCAAATGCGACCCTGTCGCGTCGATGGCAAGGACCGACAAGCTAGTCTCGACCCGGGGCGGCACATGCCAGCGCACACCCGCCAGCG
>JBMYWE010000532.1:0-2101 GCA_049607125.1 Granulosicoccaceae bacterium
TCACTGAGAATTACCTGCGGCCAACTATTGCCACCCTCCAGCACATCGATCACACTCTCCGCATTTTCAAAACATCGCACGTTCATACCGTGCTTGCTCAGGGCGCGCTCCAGCACCCAACGAATCGATGGATCGTCGTCGACGACCCAAACCCGCATGTCATTCATCGTCTCGCTCCAGAGGCAAGTACACGCTAAAAACAGTCTCTCCCGGTTGGGAGACACATTCAATTAAACCACCGTGGTGCCCAATCAGGTTTTGCGCTATCGGAAGACCAAGACCAGTTCCCTCGCTGCGTCCTGTCACCATCGGCAAAAACATACGCTCGAGCATCTCTTCATCAATACCCGCGCCGTTGTCTCGCACTTGTATTTCTGCCACCAAACGATGCCGATGATGGCCAATAGTGAAATTGCTGTGCGCCCGAGTCACGAGCTCTACAACACCACTGTCGCCCACAGCTTGCACGGCATTTAGCCCTAGATTGAGTAAGGCCTGCACTAACCATTCGAAATCACCGCGAACGCGAGGCAAACTTGGGTCATAGGAGACTTGAATACGCACATCAGGAGGTCTGTCTGCCTCAAGTAGTTGGCGCACATGCTCGGTGACCCGGTGAATATTGATCATCTGCATCACTGGCGCCGATTTGGGTCCAGACATGCGATCGATCAAACGATGCAGCCGGTCGGCCTCGGTGATAATAATTTGGGTGTATTCGCGCAGCTGCTTGTCGGGTAGCTCGCCTTCGAGTAGTTGCGCTGCTCCGCGCAGCCCCCCGAGAGGATTTTTAACCTCATGCGCAAGCCCTCGAAGCAGCAGCCGACTCGATTCAGATTGCGCAATCAAAGCATCTTCTCTAACTACCCGCATGGGACGATCCAAACCCGACAGCTGCATCAGCACACCCGACTCACCAAAGGGAATCAGAGACAGGTCGACGTTGAGCACATCACCACCGCGCAGCTGCAACTGAATCGCGCGCAGTGAGCGGCGCCCTTCGCCAGCAAAGGATGCCTGTAGGTGTTCGTTAACCGACTCGGGCATACGCACGAGAGAGTCTAGGGGTCTGCCAAAACCGGAGCGTGCACTGATCGACAACAACTCTTGCGCAGCTGCATTGAGCCCCTGCACACATCGACTGCAGTCAACCAACAACACCGCCGTACCGATGGCGTCGAGTACTGCTGTGCTATCCCAGTCAGAGAGATTTTTTTCTTTCATCATCGCCTAAGTGCAATGTCCAAGCCGGGAAGGAAATGAATACGAAACTACGTGCAAATAGATATTTATCTAACTATATCAGATAGTTATTAAGCAACTCTGGCGCCCTGCAAAGCAATCTCAATACCCACGAACATTTTACCGCACCACGATGGTGCAATGCACCGCCCCAAGACGGAGCGATGCGGAGAACAAAAGACGAAAATGAGGCGAACAGAGGCTTTAAAACAAGCAACCTCTCGCTAAGTAGAAAAATCAACGCAGCAATAACTAACCGATTCGGAGATGTGAACCAGCCACCTTGGCATTGAAGAGTTGCACACTTGAGAGCAACTAGAGGGGTTTTCGCAATGCACGGCGCCTGCGCGTCACGACTTCCTGTCGTATGGAGCACGCGGCGATTCAGGGCTCTCGAGAAAAAGCCTGTTTGTTCTACAGCGACAGTAGCTAACTAACTATTCGCCTCAACAAAGAACACAGCTATTGATTTTTCAGCTTGCGAACACTGGGGTGAAGCATTTGAGGATTTTGGTTCTTATTGGGACGATGAATCTGGAATTTCACCTGTTTGCTGACGATCAACTGCTTGCCAGTATTCACATCCAATACAGCGGCCCGCAAGGTGTGGCCACCCCGCTCTATACCGGGCATAACCATTTGGAGCTCCGGGCCGACAGCGACCTCTCGCCCATCGACACGCAAGGAAATAACATGCTCAGGTTGTAACGGCGGCGAAACCGCCAACTCCACGGTCAACTCTCCCCCCACCCAGCGCGAGCTGCCAGAAGTCGGTGAAATGACGCGCAGTGACTTATAAGCTTGTTCTGCTTTTGGCTTTTTTCGCTCCACCGTTATCATTGAAGCATCGGCTTTTTTG
>JBMYWE010000533.1:0-2100 GCA_049607125.1 Granulosicoccaceae bacterium
CCCTCCCGCACCCGCAATGATACAGGCCAAGCCGCGCTCAGCGGCTGTCTCGGCATACTCAAAGAGTAAATCAGGAGTTCGATGCGCCGACACTACTTGATGCTCACAGTCCACACCGAAATCCAACAGCTTTTGCACGGCATGCTGCATTACAGGCCAGTCGCTGGTACTGCCCATCACCACCCCAACGCGAGGTTTTGACATCTTTTCTGTCTCGCTCGTTTAAAATGACATTTTCTCGCATTAGCCAGCTGCGCGCAAAGTAATCGCACCAGATACAGAGAGTAACCATGAGCCAATTGACTGACATCGCCGAAACCAACCTTCAAGATCTCGAGCTTATCCACCGCGGTAAGGTACGCGATGTCTACGCCATCGACGAGCAGCACCTGCTGATGATCGCCACCGATAGAGTCTCGGCATTTGACGTGGTTTTTGGACAAACCCTTCCTGGCAAGGGCCAATTGTTGACCGAGGTGGCGCTGTTTTGGTTTGAGCACTTCAGTGAGCAGCCAAACCACCTAGCAGACCTCAAGCTGGAAGAGGTGCTGCCCAACCCTGACGAGTACGCCCAAGCTGTGGGTCGCAGTATGCTCTGCAAACGCCTGCGAGCCCTGCCCATAGAAGCGGTGGTGCGAGGCTACGTGATCGGCTCTGGCTGGCTCGATTACCAGAACACGGGGGCTATCTGCGGTCATCAACTGCCCGCAGGACTAGAAAAAGCCGACAAACTCGCCACTCCCATTTTCACGCCTGCCACTAAGGCAGATGTTGGCGATCACGATGAGAACATCGACTTCGAGCGCACAGTTGAACTGATAGGCCGACCGCTGGCCGAACAGGTGCGCGACACCTCTATTAGTTTGTATCAGCGTGCCGCCGACTACGCCGCCAAACGCGGCATTATTATCGCCGACACAAAATTCGAATTTGGCCTCGACGACAACGAGCAACTAGTACTGATGGACGAAGTGCTCACCCCTGACTCCTCACGCTTTTGGCCCGCCGACGCGTGGCGGCCCGGCCGAGACCAGCCCAGCTTCGACAAGCAAATTTTGCGTGACTACCTCAACACCCTCGATTGGGACAAAACAGCGCCGGGGCCAGACTTGCCCTCCGACATACTCGAGCGCACACTGGCACGCTACCGCGAAGCGCGCGATATTTTGACCCAAGGATAATCCAAGATGTCAGCGCGATGAGCTTCAGCGCTCCGAGCAGTTTTTTTGGCGTGTGCCACACGGGCAGCGCCTGAGCATGGGAGTCTACGCCGGCAAGACCGCGTCAGTATACATGGGCCCGATGACTTCGAGCCCCCTGCCAGTACAACTGCGTGTCCACAGAGCTGATCGACCATCGGACTGATGCTGACCCTCTGGCTGAGGACAAACGCCACACCACGCTGCGCAGCTTTTGCCGAGAATCTCACTCCAGCCAAACTGCGCATCGCCTGATAGCGGATCGCACAGCCCAAGCACGCCATCTCGCCCAGCCCTGACACACAATCACGGACTTGTTACACCCTGTTACATCCTGATGCACCGCTGCAATGCTTATTCGATGCCTAGCTCCGATAATAAACTCGAACTTAACAAAACGGAGCTACACCATGAAACGTTCAACCAAAATCATCACCGCCGTCGCCTTAACTCTGGGTATCGCAGGTGGCGCCGCCGCCTACGGCAAGCATAAGTGGGGCGACCCTGAAACCCGCGCAAAGCACATGGTGAGCTATGTGTCTGAGGAGCTGGAGCTCGACAGCGCACAAACCGAGAAACTGGTCGCTCTGAAAGATCAAATGCTAACAACGGGTAAACGAGTACGTGGCGAGATGAAGCCCATGCACGGCGACTTAAGTGAGCTGATTGGCGCGGAGACATTCGACCAAGCCAAGGCACTGGAGTTGATCACGCACAAGACATCGATGGTGACTGAAAACGCCCCAGAGATACTCGCCGCAATGGGAGACTTCCTCGACAGTCTAAACCCCGCGCAAAAGGCCGAGGTAGTTGATTTTATCGAGCACAAGCGCGGTGGCCACGGCTGGAGACACTGAGCCTAGTAGGTACCATAAGAGCGGGGGCTATTGCCCCGCTCTCT
>JBMYWE010000534.1:0-2089 GCA_049607125.1 Granulosicoccaceae bacterium
GGCTGGTGGTATGGCTGAACTCAAGCCCGGGGGCTACCACATCATGATGTTAGGTATTCATAAGCAGCTGCGCGACGGTGAGCAGGTTGAGATAGAAGTGGAGTTTGCCAATGGCGACAAAATGAGCTTTACCTCACCCATCAAAAAAATGATGGGCATGAAAATGAAACACGGAGAGATGGATCACAGCAAGATGAAGCACTGATTGTCCGTCTTGCTGTTCGCTCGGCCAAAGCCTCTGCATTCGGAAGAGGCTTTTTTGTTTGAACTGACCTGGGCTCGAGCTGTTCTAACGGCGGTCTATGGTCTAATCTTCGAGAGAGCTGGGCCTGATCTTTGCGAGTAGTTCGCCGATAAGCCCCAAATATGACACCCCACGGAGTATCCATGGCAGACGAAGAAAAATCAGAAGACAAGCAAACCGGCCTGAGTGAACAGTTGATGGCGGGCCGCAAGGTCTTGATTTGTGAAGAAATTAACCAAAAGATGGCCAAGAGCGTAATGGCTCAGCTGCTGGCCTTGGCCGACAAGTCGGATGAAGACATCCATTTGTTTATCAATAGTCAGGGTGGTCACGTGGAAGCCGGCGACAGCATTCACGACATGATTCGCTTTATCAAACCGCGCGTTGTGGTGATTGGTACAGGCTACGTGGCCAGCGCTGGAACGCACATTTTCTTGGCCGCCGAGAAAGGTGATCGCGTCTGCTTGCCCAATACCCGGTTCTTGATTCACCAGCCCTCCGGTGGTGCGGGCGGTCAAGCGAGCGACATCGCCATTCAAGCCGAGCAAATTATCAAGATGCGTGAGCGCCTGGCACAGATAATCTCTGATCGCACCGGAACGCCCATTGAGCAAGTGCGTGAAGACATCGAGCGTGACAAATGGCTGACCACCGACGAGGCGATGGCCTACGGTTTGGTGGATCGAGTGGTGAGCAGCTCTTCAGAGCTGTAAGCTAGCTTAAACGCTGTCTGCGAAAGCCGAGTTGCGCCGCGACTCGGCTTTTTTGTTTCTAAAACAAGGTTCTGTATGCACTTTCTAGCTCACCTACAGCTCGCCAATGGAGAGCCTTATCAGCAGATCGGACAGATAGCAGGGGATTTCGCCAAAGGCTTAGAGTTGGCTAAGCTGCACCCGGAAGTGGCGCTCGGCGTACGCAGACATCGCGCCTGTGACAGTTTTACCGACAGCCATCCTTATGTGCGCCAGAGCAAGGCCTTGCTCGACGGCCCTTACCGTCGCTACGCGGGGCTAGTGTTTGACCTTTACTATGACCACTTGCTGGCGCGCCACTGGCATGCGATCACTGGGGGTGAGCTGCGCCGCGACGCAGATGCCATCTACGCCAGCCTCGAAGCACACCGCGCCCACTGGACCAGCGGCATGGAGCGTTTTACCGACTACATCATCGACAGTGACATGCTGGCGCGGCTGGCCGAGCCAGAGATTATGGAAGTTGGGCTTAGGCGGATTGCATCTCGGCTCAAGCGGAAGGTGGATTTGACACCGGCGATTGCTGAGGTTGAGCGGGACGCGCAGGAGCATGAGCGGTTGTTTTTGGGGTTTTATCCGGAGTTGGTGGGGGCGGTTGGGCTGGTTATAGAATAGGGTGTTGAGCTGTCAGTGGCTAGTTTCGACTACGCCTCAAACCTCTCAACTATTGCTGTGTATGGATGGACTTTGACGGAGTCGCTGAGCGTGTCGCCAAGTGGCTTCGAATCGGGGCCAGCCCCGGCATCGAAGCGATTAAGTTCTGTTGTGCAGCAGGAGTTGCCAAGTCCAAGTCACCCCAGCGACACATTTAAAATCAAACAAAAACTCTCACTGCATTTCATCGATCGGATCAGGGCAGTGCGCCCGCCGCCGACAATTCCCACACAGGTTCCCCAGATACAAACTGTCTATCCAGTTCATCAGCTCTGAGAGCTGTTTGTGGTCTTCAAACCAAAAGCCCGCTTCGAAGTTGCGGCTGTGCTGGCTTTTGGCACCTAAGCCCGCGCCGGTGAGATTGGCGCTGCCGACGAAGGCGCCTACGCCGTCGAGCACTACGGCCTTGGTGTGCACGCGCGGACAGAGAATTCGCTCG
>JBMYWE010000535.1:0-2088 GCA_049607125.1 Granulosicoccaceae bacterium
ACTGTCATAAAGGCAAACTGCAAGCCTGCCTTCTGATGTGAGTTGCTGTCGCTCAAGTTTGATCCTCGGCCTCGAGCACGAGTTTGAGTCCGACAATCGCAATGGCGATACAAATGGTCATCGACAGGTAGAGTGGCGTGGCGGATTCACCGAGTAAGGCCGCCAGCACGAAAGATAACAGCACGCCCATACCAAGGTAGGCAACACCGAGCAGTCCGGAGGCATTGCCCGCCAGGTGGGGGACCAAACCTAGCGCTGCAGCATTGACATTAGGAATGCTCATGCCGTTGCTCATGGCCACCAAAAACATGGGGGCAAACAGGCCCAGAGGGTGTTCGATACCCGACAGCACCCAGAAACCTACAACGGCCAAGCAGGCGAGCGAGACACCGATTTTTAACATGCGCGTCGTGCCGACCGTCGAAGAAAAGCGCCCGGCCAACAAATTGCCACTGATGTAGCCGACGGCGACGACGGCGAACCAGCTACCGTAGCTGGAAGCGCTGTGGCCACGCAGGTTCATCATAATGTACGGGGAGCTACTGATAAACCCAAAGTACAAACCGACCGAACCGCACAGGAGCAGGCAGTAGCCGAGAAAGCCGGGCGCTGCAAACAGTGTGCGCGAGGCGCTGATAAAGCCCACGGGTTGTTGCCCCTCGGGCCGGGGTGGTCGTGTTTCGTGCTGCTTGACGTAGGCGCCCAATGCGGCGAGTAGGCCGAGTACGGCGAGCAGAGCGTGTACCCAGCGCCAACTGGTCGCATCGGTGATCCAACCGCAGATTGCTGGCCCGATCATCGGCACCACCATCATGGCAGTAGTCAGGTACCCGATCACACTGGCGGCCTTGTTGCGCGGGTAGACATCTCGAACAATGGTGCGCGGTATGGCCATGCAGGCCGCCGAGCCCGCTCCCTGTGCGGCACGGCCGAGCAACAGCCATTCGATACTGGGGGCGAGGGCGGCAATGGCCGAACCCAAGGCGAACACCAATAGTCCAAAAATGGCGACGGGGCGGCGGCCAACGCGATCTGCCCAATTGCCCAGAAAGGGTTGCGCTAAAAGAGTGCTTAGCAGGTAAAGCGTGAGCAGCAACTGTATTTGCCCCTGGCTGGCGACCAGCTCTTGCATGATGGCGTTATTGGCTGGCAGCACACCGTTCATGCTGATCGGACCTAGCCCCGAGACAAAAACCAGCAACCACAAGGGAGGGAGAGCTTGGCGATATTCCTTGAGGTGTTGCATGCAGGGTCCAGTCAAATGCGCTGCAGGGAGTTTACGCTTTTCGTCGTTGTTGAGGTGACTTTTATAGACAGATGCATTGCACGTGTTGAATGAATTTTCGGAAAGAACACTGGAGTACAGTTTGCCGGCTGTCGATAGCTGATACAAATATCATAGAGTTGAGCTAGACCGATGCTGTTGAGAGTTAGTGTTGCTTCACTGCTGTTGTCTCTGTCGAGTCACATCGCCGTCGCCGACGCATTTAAATGCGAGCCGGTGCCTGGACAGGTGCTCTACCAAGAAGAGGCTTGCCCAGACTATGGAGAGCAGAGCATTGTGCGAATTGAAGGGGACTCGCACACCGTGATTCACAATGCCATAGTGGAGCCAGACCCGACCCAATTGCAGCTTGTAGAATTGGCAAGAGAAGAAGAGCGCGCCTTGCGAATCGCTGAGGCCAAACGCGAAGCTAAAAGACAAGCGAAGATCGAACAAGAGGCGCAGGCGCTCGTGCTCGAGCAGCATCGGAAGTGTGCGAAATACACGGATCTTTTTCATCAGCGTGTACGCCAGCGGGGAGAAGATTTGGCCGAAGCTGGCGTTGAGGCAGCGGCATTGATCGATGTGACGGTGACCCCCGAGATGCTAGCGAGCACACGCAACACCATGAAGCACTACTGTGTTAGTTATGCTCTGCGTTTTAACAAGTTGCCGTCTAAACTCCAAAAACCATTTTTTTCTTTTTCGACTTTTACAATCTTCCCGCTTGCATCTATATGTATTTTAATACTTGAGTATTGTTTTAAATACATTTTAATAACTGTTGAATAACTGACTTTTAACCACATTTTTATTGCTCTTTT
>JBMYWE010000536.1:0-2088 GCA_049607125.1 Granulosicoccaceae bacterium
AAAAACGTGTAGAGAACATTCGCCTGCTCACGAATCACCGATCGGTCTACGCGCTCAATATCCAGATTGTTGATAGTTGCGCGCGGCAAAATTGAACGCAGATGGTCGCCAAAGCTCTCATATGAAGAGAGGTTGTTGGGGAAGTGCGGCCCGATCGTCTTACGGTGAACAACACGGAAGTGATAGGCCTCCAGCCCCCCTTCTACGAGTAACTTCCAGTTGGCCGCGCGGTCAACAGTGTGTGCACCTTTTACTTCCAAATCTTGCGCAGCAAGCCACTCTAAGTCCATCGTCAGATCGCCAAGATACGCGTCCAGATCCATTTCAGCGTCTTGAGCGCAAACAAAAATCCAGCCGTGCCGCTCCTCGCAGGGAAGCGATTTAAGGCCTAACTGAGTGGGATCAGCATCAGGAAAACCCTCCTCACCAAAGGGTATTTTGAGCAGCTCGCCGCGGGTGTTCCAGCTCCACGCGTGATAGGGGCAGGTGAGGCGCGCTTGGCACCCGGAATCCGCATCAACAAGGCGCGTTCCCCGATGACGACACACATTCAAGAAAGCATGTACCACGCCCTGCTCGTCACGAGTCATCAACACAGGCATGCCCAAAACGTCGCGACGTAAAAACGCGTTCGCACAGGGAAGCTCGCTGCTGTGTGCTGCGATCTGCGGAAGTGGGCGCAGAACCTCCTCTAACTCGGCATCCAACCGCGATTGACTGGTGTACTTCCAAACAGCGTTGCTTGCTGTCGTCTCTGCAACAAAGCACTGCCTGCTATCCGCCAACTGCTTTAGGTCGCCCAGCAGTCGAATTTCTGTGGCTAGTTCCATCGGCCCTCCTCGATACGCGCAACTCTGGATTACTTACCGAATGGTAAGTTGTAGCCTACCGATTGGTAAGCTGTCAAGCGGGCGGTTACAATCTCTGCGCCCCAAAAGGAAACTGATTTGTCAGAGAGCACCCGACAGAAACTACTGCAGATTGCGCAAATGCAGTTTGCCGAACGCGGCTTTGACGGCGCATCTATCGCCCAGATTGCCGATGGTCTGGGTCTATCCAAGCAAGCGCTGCTTCATCATTTTTCTTCCAAGGAACAGCTCTACGGCGAGGTGCTCGTGGGAATCACTGCGGGATTTGAAGAACGCTTGGCAGGCGCTGCACTCGACTCGGGGGACGCATCGTCTATCGCAGCTGTTTTCACTTTATTGGGCAAAAACGCCATCGACCATCGCGAAGAAACGATCCTGCTTATGCGTGAACTTCTCGACAACGGTAAACGGGCGGGCAAGGCAAACCACTGGTTCTTGCGGGGATTCGTGAACGAACTTATTGATCGCGTGCATGCACACAGTGCATGGCAAAGCGCGCCCAAAAGTGCCGCTGCCGCGACGACGTATCAACTGTTGGGCGCAGTCAACTACTTTGCGGTATCAAAGGACACGCTATCCGCTATGCTCGGCACCAGCGACTATGCGGCCATGGAGCGCGCTTTTGTGCCACAGCTTGAGCAACTCGTTATCAGCGCTATTGAACAGGGCCCAAATCCAAATGCGTGAGTACGTATGCACCGGCAAACCAAGCGCCTTAAGGAGAAGCATGTCCCGGAGCTTTGTCAGAAGTTGGTGGCTGATGCTTATGCTCCTTGCCGGCGCTACAGCCAGTGCCGACATCTTTCGTCCGGCTTACTTTGAACTCACCCAGCTGAGCGACTCGGAATATCAAGTACTGTGGCGAGTACCTGCCGCCGGCTCGGCGCAACGGCAAGCCATTACGGTGGTCTTTCCTGACGGTGTAACAAGCGAGCGACGCACCCAGCCTTACCTCGTCGGGAATGCCTGGGAACAACGCTACAAAATAGCCGTGCCTGACGGACTCTATGGTAAGCAACTCCGCTTTGAGGGGCAGCGTGGCGGGGCCACCGATATTATTGCCAGGGTATTGCGCAGCGACGGCAGCACCCAGCTGGAACGGCTTTCCCCTGTGGATGCGCAATTCACTGTAACCGCCTCACCCGGTGCAGGAGAGGTTGCCTGGGGTTACCTGATACTGGGAATCGAGCATATTCTCGGCGGAATCGATCACCTTCTA
>JBMYWE010000537.1:0-2076 GCA_049607125.1 Granulosicoccaceae bacterium
GCGGTGGCGGTGATGTCCAGCGGCTGGATGCGCTTTGTCTTTTTTCCGAGGGTGCAATCTGAAACTGCTGTTGCGTCACTGCAGATGCAGGTGGGTACACCTTTTCACATCACCGATTCGGTGGTTGAGCGCATGGAGAATGCCGCGCGTGAGCTGCGCGATAAATACTACGATGCCGATACTGGTGAGAGCGTTATTCTCAATATCTTGGCTACCTCCGGCTCAGCCGGAGGCACCGGCGGCGGTTCGTCGAACATGGGCCGAGTGATGTTTGAGATTGTCGCACCTGAAGAGCGCAGCTCCAGTGTGACCAGCAGCGAGTTGGTGCGTGAGTGGCGGCGTGCCATTGGTCCTGTACCAGGAGCCGAGGCGCTCAGCTTCAGAGCCGAGATAGGCCGCGGTGGAGACCCAATCGACGTGCAGTTTTTCGGCAACGACTTGGCCCAACTAAGGCAAGTGGCCAACTTGACCAAAACACACTTAGAGCAGTACGAAGGGGTTTTTGATATTGGCGATAGTCTCAACGCCGGCAAACGCGAGCTTGAACTGCGGATAAAACCCAGTGCGGCGCAGTTGGGCCTAAGCGTCAGCGATTTGGCCAACCAGGTGCGCCAGGGCTTTTACGGCTATGAGGTGCAGCGCATTCAGCGCGAGCGCGATGAGGTGAAGGTGGTTGTGCGCTATCCCGCAAACGAGCGCCAGTCGCTGCGCGATCTGCAAGATATCCGTATTCGCACCGGCGATGGCTCGTCGGTGCCATTTAATGAGGTGGCCGAAATTATCAGCGCCCAAGGGCCAGCTACTTTGTATCGCATAGACCGTCGTCGCACGGTGAGTGTTACCGCCGACGCTAACAAAGAAACCGCCGACCTGCCCGCCGTCAAGCGCGGATTGAATGAATTTCTCGGGCAGGCGCTGGCAGCTTACCCGGGCATTAGTTACAGCATGGGCGGAGAGGCGCGTGAGCAGCAGGAGTCGATGCAGACACTGCGCTACGGCACCATTGCGGTATTGTTTGGCATCTATGCCTTGTTAGCCATTCCCTTTAAAAGTTATAGCCAGCCTTTTGTGGTGATGGCGGCGATTCCCTTCGGCTTGATCGGTGCCTTGCTCGGTCATTGGATTATGGATATGTCGCTCAGTATCTTCTCGATGATGGGGATGCTTGCGCTGTCGGGGGTGGTGGTCAATGATAGCTTGGTGTTGGTGGATTACATCAATAAGCAACGCAAGCGCGGTATGACAATGATGGAGGCCGTTAGCACAGCTGGCCCCGCGCGCTTTAGGCCCGTACTGCTCACCTCGATAACCACCTTTATTGGTCTGGCGCCGCTACTTCTCGACAAAAGCACCCAAGCGCAGTTTCTTATTCCTATGGCGGTGTCCTTGGGCTTTGGTATTTTGTTCGCTACAGGTATCACCTTGCTGCTGGTGCCTTGTGTGTACTCCTTGGGCTACGATGCGAAATACGGTGTACTCAAGGCTTGGCGGTGGTTGTATGGGTCATCGACAGTGAGTGAGCGCAGGGGCTAAGCGGTGAGAGTTGATCTACGCAGCAGGGTGGTGTTGGCCTGTTTGTGCTGTTTTATGGCGCCGCTTGGCGCTACTGAGATTCCCGAGTTGGTCCCCGATCATGAGCGGGCGCTTCCCTCCGCCGACGAAGACTCGTTGAGCAAGACAGGCGATGATCTCTGGCGTCTGGACCAGCAAGTAAAAGAGAACCCGCGCGCCATCCAGCCACATAAGCGCAACTATTACACTCTGAGTTACTTTGATTCAGACCTCAATGGCACTGCCAATGAGGTGGATCCCTTTGAGAGTGAGCTCGACCACACCGAGATCAAGTTTCAAGTGAGTATGCGTGTGCCGGTGGTGGAGAATATGTTTGGCAGTCAGGCAGACCTCTACACCGCCTATACCATCACCTCTTTTTGGCAGGCGCTGAACAGCGAAATATCCTCGCCGTTCCGCGAGATCAATCACGAGCCGGAACTGTTTGTCATGTGGCCGACGCAATGGCACATCGGTCCAATTCTCAGTCGAGCAGTAAGCTTTGGCTTTAATCATCAATCCAAT
>JBMYWE010000538.1:0-2070 GCA_049607125.1 Granulosicoccaceae bacterium
ACTGTGCGAAAAGCACTCTCTGGGTACACGCTGAAGACTGGGTCTCGTGGCACCCAGAGCACCACGGTGCCATACAACCCCGGCGGAAACTACGACGGCATGTACAACAACGACTGGGAGTGGACCGACGCGGGAGACCTCGATATATGCAACGGTATGACTGCAACGGTATGACTGTCGACGGGCAGTACGGCTACTACGTAACTGACACCTACCCTTGGGTGATCAAGTGCTTATCGGGCACACCGCACGAATCGTTCAGCTCGACTGAATCCGCCACCACTCTGCCGCCACCACCGGGTGCAGGTGGCTAGAAGTATTGGCTGGCCTATGCGGCCCGTCAGGACCGAGCGCAAATTCGCCAGATCCTTTTGGTGTTCAGCCTGATGGCTTGGGCAATGTGGAGCACCGCAGTTTTCGGCAACTTTGCATACGGTCTTGGAAGTACGGGCAATGTCATTGAAGAGCCCATGCAACAACCTAAAAATCAGGTAGAATGGCCACCCTACAAAGCGCACCTCGTGCGCCCCTCCAGTAAAAGACACAGGGCATTCGATGAAATTTCAGGTTGATGGCAAGTTACATAAAGTGTTCGATACCGAGCAAAAATCAGAGAAATTCCGCGCGCGCGAGTTTGTCATCGAGGTCAGCGACGGCAAATTTCCGCAGATGGTGAAATTCCAGCTCACACAAGACAAATGCGAAGCCATCGACAATCACCGCGAAGGCGAGCAGATCACCGTGCACTTTGACCTGCGCGGCCGCGAGTGGAATGGAAAATACTTCACGAACCTAAATGCTTGGCGTATAGAGTCGGGCGCTGCTGCCAGTGGGCCAGATGGCGCCCCTCCGCACACCGAGGCCGATATTGCCTCCATGAGCAGCGGCAATTTCGACGACGATATGCCGTTCTAGCCATCGATGACCTTGCGACAGGCTATCTACAAGCCTGTCGCTCACTTCCCTCCACTTGCTTACTTTCCTCTACCACTGTTAACTCAATGTAATAGCTTGACGTACGGCATTTGCTTAGGCACCGAACAGCTGGCTGGCGAAGCTTTCTGTCACCCCTTCGACCTAACATAGGCATTGAACTGCAGAACCAGGCTAAAGGACGAAAGCTATTACTGCAGGAAAAGCAACTCTCTCGCCGACACAGATAACACTGTTACTTCAGTGAATCCAGTTTAGCTTAAGGCGGCGTCACTTCGAGCCATCGACAACCGATTCGAGTGTTCTTTAGGCCTTGAAATCCTCAGTCTTTACTCCGAAACCGCCTTATCTACAGTGCTGTTTTTATAAATATTATCAACAGGTTGAGACTAAAATAGACCCTCCTTTTGCGCTGATGCATAAAGCAGGACAGCGCCGAGCCGCTAACGCCTAAAAAGGAAGGGCAACCCATGTTCTGGCGGCTGTGTGTCAAATTATTATTCAAAGCAACTTTTCCACTGCTCATGCTACTTGGTGTACTCAATTACGCCGTATACCTAAAAGGTGGCGACCCGCTAGCCATGTGGAACAAACTGGGAGACAACATGCTCGCCAGCTTCCAATCAAACGCTTCAACCACCGTTGCCAAAGTGAAGGCTATCGGAGATGTCGACTGGGATCTAAGCGACGGCGCCTTGGCCAATAGCGCAGCAGGCACCGAGATATTCGCTTGGCGAGACCAAGACGGCACCATGCACTACAGCTCCAGCAAACCAATCGGTATCGAAGCCGAGCGCCAAAGCTACAACACCAACACCAATGTAGTGCAGCGATTCAAAGCGCCGGAAAAGCCCAAAAAGGCGGTTAAGCCGGAGGAGACAGATGCAGTCGGCCAACCACCGTCTATAGAAGAACAAACCGAAGGCCTCAGCCTGCCCAAGTCTCTGAGCGATCTGCCAGTCATCAATGGCGTGGACCCAGCGCAAATTGAGGCCACGATAAAAAAGCGTCAAGAGATGCTAGACAAACTCTAGTCGCTCAAACTGAGGCAACACTCTACAAACGGAGACACCTACAAACGGAGACACCCATCTTTTTACGCGTGTCAAACCTGTCAAACCGAGACACCCACCTATT
>JBMYWE010000539.1:0-2057 GCA_049607125.1 Granulosicoccaceae bacterium
CGTCCGCTCTGGGTCAATCTGGCCCAGTGTTTCAGCCAAATGTGTGCCGTCCACATTGGAGACATAAAAGCTACGTCGTCCTTTGATGCTATACGGTTTCAGCGCTTCGGTGACCATCACCGGGCCGAGGTCCGAACCGCCGATGCCAATGTTGACGACGTCGGTGAAGGCGGCGCCGTTGCTGGCGGTGTAGCGACCCGAGCGAACATCCTCGGCAAACTGGCGTAGCTTGATCAGTTCGGCGTGCACCAGCTCGCCTGTCTTTGCACCGCTGACACGCGCGTCGCCGATATTGGGGTCGCGCAGCGCGGTATGCAACACGGCTCGGCCTTCGGTGTTGTTGTAAGGCTCGCCAGAGAACATGCTGTCGCGCTTGTTTTCGATTTCCGCTGCTGTCGCGAGCGCTAATAATGCGTCAATTGCCGTTTGACTGACGCGTTGTTTGGCGTAGTCGAGCAGCAGACCCTGCGCCTCTAGTGAAAACGAGCTCGCTCGATTCGGATCGTCGGCAAATAGCTCGCGCAGCGACGTGCCGTCCAGTGACTCGGCGTGTTGATGTAAAATCTTCCAGTGCGAGTCTAGCTTGCTCATGGTGATCCTCAGGGCCTTTGGCCCTTTTTGACGGTGCAGGTTTAGAAACCCACCTCGCTTCGTTGTTATGGGTAGGTGAGCGGGTATGCTCACCCTCGACTCTAAGTCTGATTGCCTATGGTATCGAGATGCCTTCGTTTTGCAGCAGGCTGACCAGACGCATTAAGGGTAGACCGATAAGTGTGGTGGGGTCGCGGCCGTCGAAACGCTCGAACAAGGTGATGCCCAGGCCCTCTGATTTAAAGCTTCCCGCGCAATCGAGTGGTTTCTCTTTCCATACGTAGCGCTCGATCTGCAAATGGCTCAGGGGGCGAAACACCACGTCGAAGTTCTCAACGGCAATTTGCTCGTGTCCGGTTTTGGCGTTGAGTAAGCTCAATCCGGTGTAAAAGGTAACGCGTTTGCCCGACAGTTGCGTGAGTTGCTTTACGGCGTTTTCTATATTGCCCGGCTTGCCGAGAATATCGCCGTCTACTTCGGCCACTTGATCCGAGCCAATAATCAAGGAAGTGCCGTAACGAGACTCCAGGCTGCGTGCTTTACTCTGAGCCAGCCGGTAGACCAAGCGCTCTGCGCTTTCGTCTGGCAGGGGTTTTTCGTCGCAATGCGGGGTGGCCATTTTGAAGTTTATACCCAGCCTGCTCAGCAATTCGGCGCGGTATGGCGACGACGAAGCCAGCAAAATAGGGTGACTAATGTCCATTTTCTTTGCACTCCCATGAGTTCAGTATTAGCATCTCTTTTGACACACCAGAATCGCGCCAATATAATTGACAGGTTTTATGGCACAACAAATCCCGACCCAGTTTGATCCCGTCGCCCTTTGTCGTCGCACAGATGCCGGTGCGTCGTCGTTTGTGGGCGAAATCGCGGTTGATCAATTCAAACGCCTCAGTGAGGCGTTGAGTGAAAAAGCCGCTTCGGTAAGCGTCAATTTGACCTTTCAGCGACTAGAATCTGGTCGTCCGGCGGCCCATGGTAGCCTGAAGGCGAGTCTGCCGCTCACTTGTCAGCGCTGCTTGCAGACCAGCTGGACCGAGGTCGAAACAGATTTTAGCTGTTGTTTCGCCAGTAGCGAAGCGGTAGCCGAGCGCATGCCGGATGATTTGGATGTGCTGATGATGGATGAAAAGGGCAAAGTTAGCTTGGCTGACTTGTTCGAAGATGAATTGCTGTTGGCGCTGCCGATCTTCCCCAAGCATGCGGAGGGGGGCTGTGCTGGCGATATAGCTGAGCGATTAGGCGCTCTGTCGGTCTCTGAGCAAGAACCAGAGGCGGCCGAGCAGGCGACACGCAAGGCATTGAACCAACTTTCAGGGCAAATCACGCTGTCGCAGGTGAAGGCCATCGGGTTGTCCGGCCAAATGCACGGGGCCGTTTTGCTGAACCGAGATCTGCGCCCGATTCGCCCCGCAATCCTGTGGAATGACAGCAGGGCGGCCCGTGAGTGCGATGAACTGCGTGCG
>JBMYWE010000540.1:0-2057 GCA_049607125.1 Granulosicoccaceae bacterium
TCTTGCCAAGCGTGCACGATGGCCCGCGCTTGATTGAGCTCTTCATCGCTTGGTGAAAAGCTTTGATTGATGATCTCCAGCTGTGCGGGATGAATCGCCGACTTGCCGTCGTACCCCAAGTTGACCGCTTTTCGGCACTGGATGCGCAGGGGATCTAGATCTTTGAAATCGGGGCATACCGCGTCGATGGCGCACATGCCAGCCGCGCGCGCAGCCAACACGCACTGCATTAGACAATGATCGATCATCTGGCTCGACGATGTGTTTGGCTGCAGTTTGAGGTCGAGGGCCAAATCTTGGGTGCCGACCATCATGGCGTCAAGTTTTGAGTGGGCCTGGCATATCGCCGCGGCGCTAAGCACCCCTTGGGCTGTTTCGATCATCGCCCAAAGTCGGATGTGATCCGGTAGGGCTTTGGCCAGCGCTTGCACTTGCGTTGGTTGCTCTACTTTGGGTAGAACCACGCCATCTACGGGCAGATTGGCAACGAGCGCTAAATCCGGTTCGTGGTCGGCATCATCGGTGGCATTAACTCGAATTAGCAGCTCTCGACCACCGGTGTCGAGTTCACTGAGTAGCGCGGGCAAACGTTGGCGAGCCTCGGCTTTTTTAGCCTTCGCCACGGCGTCCTCTAAATCGATGATGACACAGTCCGCAGCCATCGAGGGACCGATTTTTTGTAGGGCTCTTTGATTGTCGGCAGGGACAAACAATGCGCTACGACGTGGTCTTTTAACTGCTTGCATGGTGTTCCTGTTGGCGCGGATTGGTTGGTATCACGACTGCTGGGGTGGTTGAACTGAAGGGGTGCTCAGAGCGTCTTCAAATTCTGATTCTACTCGTTTTTTGAAGGTGCGGCTGACGGGAATCTGTGTGTCGTCTTTGAGTAAGAGCTTTAGTGACTGGCCTTGAAAGCTGAGCTTCTCTACAGCGTCATAAGCCACCCAGTGCGAACGGTGAACTTGCAAGCCTAGAGAATCCGGCAGTTGTTTGACCACATCGGAAAAACGATAGAGCAGCATCCGAGTGTCGTCCGATGAAACAACTTGTACGTAGTGTTCCTGCGCCTCAACTCGGTAGATTTGCCCGAGTATCGGCGGGTCTATGGATCGGAAAAATGCGCTGTCTTCATCGTGCTTCGATTGGGCTGTGTACTGCTTGTTCATCCCTTCGATCGCTTTGCTCTGTGTCAGTATCCATCGTGGAAGCATCAACAGCAGACTCAAGGCTGCGTGGTTGTCTGCGAGCGAAACAAGCTCCAGAGCGAAGGCCCGTGCAATAGCACGTTGTTGAGATTGTTCGTTATTAAAGCCCAATTCGGGCAAGCCCAAGACCAAATCCAATGTGGTGACAGCCAGAGCGAAAGGCAACAGACTAACGACAATAGCCCCGAGCACTAAAACCCAGTGCGCGCACACTCCCGTGAGGTATCGCTCTGCGACCACTAGCACGGCCCAAAATAGGCTGGCTTCAATCAGCAATCGACCTATCCAGTAGATATAGCTACCCAATACGCCAAAATACGCAAACAGTTCGACCTGGTGGCTAGCTAGTAGAAAAGCAGCTAGAGCAGCGATCAGTAGCGTCCATTTTTCTTCTATTTTTTCTTGTTTAAGCATGTTGTTGGTTATCCGTTCATGCAACATGAATGGATGGCGCCATTTATCGGCTTGATAACTATAGCTTTTTTTGAGGCTTGTGCTAGCTACGCTAACACATCGATGGCATTGGTGAAACCGTCGATGAAATAGCCCAATCGACTGCGCCAAGGCCTTCGATAATACGCATATCACCCCGTCGTTTGACAAACACCTTAGGAACTTGCTGCTATGAGGAATAACCTATGAAAAACCTGACACTCTCAACGATTGCCTTGGTCGCAGTTGTGGGCTTGGGGCAACTCCAAGCTGCGGATACTTCCATGAGCTTTTTTGTCACGAGTGTGGGCTCCGGCAAGGGCGCTGACCTCGGAGGCCTGGAAGGCGCGGACACCCACTGTACGTCTCTGGCAGAAGCAGCGGGCGTAAAAGGTAAAATTTGGCGCGCTTATCTGAGTA
>JBMYWE010000541.1:0-2040 GCA_049607125.1 Granulosicoccaceae bacterium
TGGTTGTCCTCGAGCAGAGGCTGGCGAAATTCCTCCACCCGCCCTTGACTGATCTGATCAGAGTGCATACCTGTGAATAGTTGCTCAGCGGGAGCAGCACTGGTGAACAGCAGTTTTAAGGAGTTGCTCAAGCTGTCGTTGAGGTGGTCCAGGTGGTTGAGCAGTAGCTGTAGCTCGCGGCGATCCAACAGGTCGGCGTCTTCGAGCACGAGTAGGTTCTGCGAGGCGCGTTCTTCACCTTCGGCGAGGTAGTTGGTCAATTGCTCTAGGCAGTCGTCCACGTGGCTTGGAGTGGTGCTGCGAAATGCCCCGAGCATGCTGCGAACAATTTGCTCGGCTGATTGGGTGGCACTGCCGCGCGCCATAAAAAGCTGTGTTTGGTCGTACAGGCCGTGCACGATTTGCGCGACCGAACAGGTTTTACCGCTGTTGTGCTCGCCAGCGAGAACAATCAGGTTGTCGCTCTGTAAAAGGCTTTCTTCCATGGCGCCAAGCAAGTTGTCGATCATCTGGTCGACGAAGTAACTTTGCGGTCCTTTGGGCGGAGCGAAGGGCTGTTGTTCGAGTCTTAAAGCGCGTAGGGCGACTTCTGAAAGCCACGGTACACGTACGGAAGATGTTGATTTTTCAGCAGAAAAGCTCTCGAAGCGAGCGCGAGCTCGCTGCATCAAAGTTGGCAATGTACCGTCGTTGCTTTTCCGTAGAGTGGCGCCTGAGCGATGCATTGATCGTCCCTCAAAAACAATATGTCAAACTATTGTCTATCAAAGACTAATAGTTATCAATAAGTTGCACGAGGTTCTTGTGGGAAAAATTAGAAGTGCAGACTGATTCACCGGGCGCCGTCATCAGCACGAGGCGCAAATTGTTGTCCAAAGTTTTCTTGTCTCTGGCCATCAGCGCCAAAAAGCGTTCGCTGTCCATGTCGGCTGGTGGGCTGGTGGGCAGGCCGCAGCGTTCAATTAGTTGGCGACTGCGCTGGGCTGTCGCTTGATCGATCAACCCTTCCGCCAGCGATAGGTCTGCGGCCATGACCATGCCCGCGCCCACGGCTTCTCCGTGTAGCCAGCTGCTGTAACCCGTGTGTGTCTCGATGGCGTGTCCGTAGGTGTGGCCCAGGTTGAGCAGAGCGCGCTGACCGGATTCGCGTTCGTCAGCTGCTACGACACGGGCCTTGATGGCGCAGGATTGCTCTACGGCGTGCGCCAGAGCGTCTGGTTCGCGGGCCAGCAGAGCCTCGGCGTTGGCTTCTAGCCACTGCAAGAACTGCACGTCCAGACCAAGGCCGTATTTGATCACTTCGCCGACGCCAGCCTTGAGCTCGCGTTCGGGCAAGGTGCTCAGGGTGTCGATGTCAACGATGACCGACTGCGGCTGGTAAAAAGCGCCAATCATGTTTTTGCCCAGCGGGTGGTTGATGCCGGTCTTGCCTCCCACCGATGAGTCAACCTGTGCCAACAGGGTGGTCGGCACCTGCACGAACTTGACGCCACGTTGATAACTGGCAGCGGCAAATCCACAGATATCGCCGACCACGCCACCACCCAGTGCAACCAGCGTGCAGTTGCGGTCGAAGTCGAGTTCGAGCAAGCGGGTGAAAATCAGATTGAGTGTCTCCAGATTTTTGAACTTCTCACCGTCTGGCAGGCTGATGAGTTCGACTTCTCGATCCGAGAGCGCATTGAGCAATGCCTGTGCATGCAGGGGGGCGACTGTCTCGTTGCTGACAATCAGCACTTTTTTGCCGGGAATGTGTGCATTGAGCAAGTCGGCGTCTTGCATCAGCCCAGAGCCGATTAAAATGGGGTAGCTGCGTTCACCTAGGTCAACTTGAAGTGTTTTCACGGCGTAGAGAACTCTCGGGTTGTGGATTAGGCGCTCAGGTTGAGCGTCTTCTGAATGGATTGAGCCACATGGTTGGGGGTGCGATCGTCGGTATCGACGATATGATCTGCCAGTGCACAATAGAGAGGATCGCGGTCGGCGCGAAGTTTTTTTAATTTTTCCATGAGATCCCCGCCTTGCAGTAGAGGGCGATTG
>JBMYWE010000542.1:0-2035 GCA_049607125.1 Granulosicoccaceae bacterium
ACGTCGTAGCCGCTTCCCAGCAACGGTAACTGCAAGCCCGCCTCTTCAATCACTTGTCCTGACATGGTTTTCACAACCTCATGTAGAGCCGATTGCGCATGACTTGCGCGCGGAGAGGTATTGATCAGCACCACTGACATATCGACAAACGCCTCACCGGACACTAGGTGATCCAATAGGTTTTTCATCGCCCCTGATATGCCGTGGGCGTACTCGGGGCTGGCCAGCAACAAGATGTCCGCTTGAGTTAGCATTTGGTTCAATCGGCGCAACGCCGGGAGTGAATACGGTTCGTCGTCGGGGTTAAACAGTGGCAGATCGGCAACTTGCTGGAACAACTGCACATCCACTTGCGGCGGTGCCAACTCTGCGATCGCCTGTAGTGCGAAAGTGTTGTAAGAGCACTGACGCAAGCTGCCAGAAATTCCCAACAACTGCAGTGGGCGCTTTGATAAGGGCACCGGGTCTAGTCCTCGATTAGCCGCATTCCCATACTCAAAACGGGATCTTCGCTAAATCCAATCGACTTGTAGAACTGCACCACTTGCTCGTTGTCCTGCCGCACCTGCAGATTTATTTTGGCGCACCCCATCGCCAGAAGTTTTTGTCGCGCTACCATCATCAACTCCCGCCCGATACCCGAACTCTGGTGCTCAGATTTTACCGCCATGTAGTTTATCCAACCGCGAAAACCCGTATAGCCAGCCATCAACGTCCCCAGCACCCGTTGCTGATCGTCGACAGCCACTAGAAAGAGTTCCGGTTGAATCTGTAGTTTGCGCTCAATATCTCGGTGTGGATCATTCCAGTCACGTGTCAGGCCAACTTCTCGCCACAGATCGACGACAGCTTGCGTATCGTTTTTTTCAAATGCTCGAATCTGCATGGTTCACCTTTCTGTTTTCAAGCTATGATGAGCGGCAGACTAGCATGAAAAACGCCTATGGATTCCAAGCTGATGACCACCCGCGAAGTGGCTTCTTACCTCAATCTCAAAGAGCGCAAACTCTACGACATGGTGGCGCAGGAGCAAATCCCCTGCGTGCGCGTTTCCGGCAAATGGTTGTTTCCGCGCGAATTGATCGACAACTGGCTGCTATCCAACCGACACGGTCCGGCGGTGGCCGACAGCTCAGCAAGGCCTGCCGTTATCAGTGGCAGCCACGACCCGCTGTTGGACTGGGCACTGCGTGAGTCTGGCTGCGGGCTGGCGCAACGATTTGAGAGTTCTCAAGATGGGCTAGATTACTTTGAGCGCGGCGGCAGTATCATGACGGGGTTGCACCTGCGAGACGCCGAAGGCAACTACAACCGCACACAAGTGCAACAGCGTTTGGGCAACCAACCGGTGGTGCTGCTGCACTGGGCGATACGCCAGCAAGGCTTAATTGTGCCCGCTGATAATCCACACAACATCAACAAACTGAGCGACGCAGCCAGTCGGCGTTTTGCCCTGCGCCAAAGCGGAGCGGGCAGCTACCAACTGCTGCACACTTTGATGCAAGAGCAAAGTATCGGCTCGAACTTGGCCGAACGCGCCGCTGGGATTTACCGCAGTGAGCAGGATGCCGCGCTGGCGGTCGCCGAGGGAGTCGCCGACGTCAGCCTCGGCCTAGCTACCGTCGCGCGCCAGTTGCGACTGGGTTTCATTCCCCTATGCTCAGAAAGATTTGATCTGCTTGTCTGGCGCCAAGCTTATTTTGATGAAGCCTTGCTGGGCTTCTTCAAATTCTGTCGCAGCGATGCCTTCCGCCAACGCGCCGAACAACTCGGTGGTTACGATTTAAGCGAACACCTCAGCATTCAACTCAACACACCCGTATAATGCTCTGCTAATTTTAAAACACCTTGAGCACACCATGAGCCAAGCCGCCGGTTCCACCGACAGCACCAATTTCCAGCGTCTCCACCGCCGTTTGATGCGCGAGAGTGGCGCCGCAATTCAAGACTTCAACATGATTGAGCACGGCGATACCGTCATGGTCTGCCTGTCCGGCGGCAAGGATTCCTATGCCATGCTGGACGTGTTGTTAAA
>JBMYWE010000543.1:0-2031 GCA_049607125.1 Granulosicoccaceae bacterium
TACGTGCGCGTGCAATTGGGCAACCGAAATGCCCTGCACTTAGCTGAAGTTCAAGTATTTGGCCTCGCCGGCTCGGGCAATACAGTGGACGAGATGGATAGCCTTAGCCTCGCTCAACGCGATGACAACACCTGGCGCAGAGTGCGTTTTGGCGATGAGTTTTTAACCACTCCCATTGTGGTCGCTGGGCCCGCCTCTAATAATGACATGGACCCGATCTCACTGCGTATCCGCGAGACAGCCAGCTACGGATTCGATATTAAGATTGACGAATGGGATCACCAAGACGGCAGCCACAGCGAAGAATCCACTGCGTTTATGGCACTCAGAGCAGGCAACCACAATTTGGGCGGCGTGACCGCGCAGGCTAGCCAGGAGCTGGTCGACCACAACTGGAAGCGTGTCAACTTTAACCAGAGCTTTAGCAGTGCTCCAGTGCTTCTCACACAAGTTGCCAGCGAAGTGGCCAGCGCTAGTGTGGTTGCGCAAGTGCGCAATATCAGCACAACAGGTTTTGACGTGCGCTTACGTGAGTCTGCCGCCGACGACGGTGTGCATAGCAAAGAAGCAGTTAACTTTATTGCTCTGAGCACCGGCACCGGTAGCTATCAAGGCAAAACTTTCCGCGTAGGCAAAACCTCAGTAGGCGCCGCCTGGACCGCTGTTGATCTAGGGCACAGCTTTAACTTGCCGGCTGTATTGGCCAGCTTGCAAAGCACCACTGATCAAAGAGCAGCGGCTGTTCGCTATCGAAATCTGAACGGAAATTCCGTTGAGTATATGGTTCAAAACGAAACCTCGAATGGCGGCACTCAGAATCACGCAACTGAAAGTGTTGGCTGGCTTGCGTTTGAGCAAGACGACAGCTTTATTGCATCGGTGAATCCATCGGCACCCAGCGCCTCAGGCCAGAGCGTAGGATTTTCTGCCACACCGTCACCGTCAGCCGGTGTCACTTACACTTGGAACTACGGTGACGGCAGTAGCCCTGTCACCAGTAGCTCTCCCAACACCTCACATACCTACGCAGCACCAGGGCGCTACGTGGTTACTCTCACATTGACGAGCGCCAATGGCGCTACAACCAGCACGAGCTTCACTCAATCGATACACGCACCACTGGTATCGGGAGAAGCTAAGGCCTCTTCGACGATCATCGCCTTTAATGGCAACGCATGGAACGTCAACCCAGATAACGACAGCGTTAGCGTCAGTACAATGATGGGCCTAGAGGACGAAATATCCGTGGGCGCAAGCCCGTGGTCACTGACAGTTCGTGGAGACAAACAACGCGTCTGGGTGAGCAACAAAGACGAAGCCAGTGTCAGTGTGATCAACACAACAACTCGCAGTGTAATCGCCACTTATGCACTGCCCACGGCAAGCCAGCCACACGGTATCCTATTTGCCCGCGATAACAACAGTGTTTGGATCGCACTGGAGGCCACGGGTCAAGTCGTACAATTAAACGCCAACAGTGGCCAGCTCCTAAAGACTATCGACGTCGGCCCACGACCTCGTCATTTATCACTAGACGCCTCAGGCAACACATTATTGGTCTCCCGCTACATCACCCCTGCTCTGCCCGGGGAAGACTCTGCAAACCCAGTGCTCAGTCAGGGCGGCAATTTCAACGGCGGTGAAGTGGTCGCACTCAATACCAGTACAGGCGCTATCCGCAGAACCTATGTACTGCGCCATAGCAATCGCGGTGCATCCGAAAGCACTGGACCCGGCCTGCCCAACTACCTCGGTGCAGCCGTGTTTGCCCCCGATGGTGATTCAGCATGGGTGCCTTCAAAGCAGGACAACATTACTGCAGGTACCCTGCGCGGCAATGGCGTACTGACGTTTGATCAAACCGTACGTGCGATCAGCTCGCGCATCGACCTCAACACCCACAGCGAAGATTTTCAATCTCGTGTCGACCACGACAACGCCAGTGTCGCCAGTCATGCGATTTTCGATGCTACCGGCATGCACCTATTTACCGCATTAGAAGGCAATCGCCAAATCGCTGTAAGCGACCCC
>JBMYWE010000544.1:0-2012 GCA_049607125.1 Granulosicoccaceae bacterium
CTGCAACAACCCCAGCAACATGGATGGCGCAGCTTTGCCGACCGCCGCAACGCACAGAGGCCCCTGCATGGGTATGGCCTCAATGGCAGTTGCCACGGCACGTTCTCCCTTGACGGCATCCACGCCTGCAGACCAAGCCTGCTGAAGAATTTGATCTATGTTCACTCGAAGATAACCTGTGCAAATGTGCCCGCCTGCGAGTTCTTGAGCTCGGCAGGATAGGCGCACAATAATAACGGAATTCATACAGAGCCGACATCGACAGCAGTAATATGAGTGATCACCATTCATCATCTGCGAGGGCCCTGTTTCCCAGCGGCCTTCTAAATGGGCGGGCTCTACGCTCAACCTTTCGCTCGGTTTCCTTGTCCCTATAAGCAAGCCTAAATTGATGGCAATGAACTGACCTCGGTAGCCAAGCTATATTTCACTTATAGTTTCTGATGATCACCTCAATGACTTCACCGCCAATTCAACCGGACAACTGCGTACAGAATTGGAAAGAGCCACAGCGCGCTCACCTTGGATTTGTTGTAGCAGCAGAAGACCATACTTTCGAATCAGATGTTCGCTCCGTCCAAGCAGCAGGTATCGAACTCTCCTTTGCCCGTATGGCGCCCGCCTTCCACTACCAAAGTGCCACTCGAACCCAACCCGACCTAGCGCTGCAACAAATACGCAGAGCAAGCAGAGCCCTCTACGAAACAGGCGACCTTGATGTCGCTATCTTTGCAATGGGGCGGTTGTGTGCGCTGTTGGGAAATCACCAGATTTTGGAAACTGTCTATCAAGGGGCGCCAGGTGCCTTGGTTTCCTCGATTCACAGTGCGACTAAACGCGCGTTTCGCGCAATCCAAGTGAAACGTGTGGTTGTCGCCACCGGCTACGGTCGCGAGATCAATAGCGCTATTGCCAACGCCATGGGCCACTACGGTTACAAGGTGGTGAACATCCGCGGCATGTGCAGCTCCTCCCATCGGGACTTCAGCCTCATAGAGCCGCGAAAGATTCGCGAATTCGTTCTTTCACTCGACCGAGCTGACGCAGACGCCATTGTTATTAGCTCAACTAGTATGCGCGCCATGGAGGTGGTCGAGGAGCTCGAGCAGATTGCTGGAAAGCCAGTTCTCTGCTCAAACCAAATGGTTCTTTGGGACGCTTTGAGAAGCGCCGGTATCAACGACAGAATATCGGGCTACGGCAACTTACTCAGAGAATTCTGACAGCGCTCCGACATCAAGCTTTTGACGCAGCCTCATGCTTCAAAATCATCTGGTACAACTCGTCTTTTAAACGCAGACGAGCTACTTTACGACTTTCGATGTAGTCGTCTGAGGTGTTAACCCCCTCGTTCTCGATGTGATGTACCTCGTGCTCGACGTCATGGTAATTTTCAAACAACTTAGCAAAGTGTTTGTTGTTCATTTTCAGATCGTGAATTGACGCTCGGTGTTCAGGAAACTCGTGCACGAGATCGTGCTGTTCATTTTGCATCCGCAGGCTCCTTGTAAGATAAGATCAGTGTAGCATTGCTACGACAGGCGATCTGGGTGGTCAGGACGGCGAGTTCTTTTCACTCGTTCGCGCAAAACCCGCTTAAAAATGGCATCACCCTAAACCCATATTAGGCATTTTGGATACACCTAACAAGCCATTTAGCCGCTATTGTGTACCGAAATTTCGCCAAAGGTGGGTGACCGAGAAAAGACTTCCCGCACCATCGGCTCAAAGAACTCCAAGGATTCACTCGGGTACTCTGGATCAAAGCAATTTTGATCGTAGTTTTCGCAAAAGGTCACCGCATCGTCAAACCAAGGATGATCTTTGTAGCGATCACGAGCGTTGCGATCCAAGCCCATCTGCGCGCCGTAATAATACATCTGGAAAACCCCATGGGTTTTGATGATCCAGTGCAGGCGATCGTCGACAAAGGGTCGCAGTATAGACGCCGCCAACTCGCTGTGACTGTAGGGTGCGAGCTCGTCGCCGATGTCATGCACCAAGGCGGCGAC
>JBMYWE010000545.1:0-2005 GCA_049607125.1 Granulosicoccaceae bacterium
CGCAAGGCTTTGGCCCCCTGGCCGTTCAAGTGTTCACGCAAGCGTCTATTCACATCCAAGGTGATGCCTGTATAAAGCGCCCTATCGTCGCGACGAATTATGTAGAGGAACCACTGTCTCTCTGAGTCTGCGTTCATTGGCTATCCGCTAAAATCTCAACCACTTCCGCCGCTATTGACTGGAAGACACTAATAAGCCCTGCAGGGCTTCTACTAAATTAAAGAAGAGAAGATCATGCGCAAGCAAACGGGCTTTACCTTGATGGAGCTGTTGATAGTGGTGGCTATCATAGGAATTTTGGGTTCAATTGGCTATTCAAGCTATCAGGGATACGTGCTCGAGACTCGCCGCAGCAGCGCGCAAAACTATTTGATGCATCTCAGCCAAGCACAAGAAAAGTTCTACATTGAAAACCGAGTCTACACCGCCAATCTGGCAAACTTGGGTGGCCAAAGCTCGACGGCTGACGGCATGTACGATATTTCGGTAACCACCGACAACAACGGCCAAGGGTTTACCTTGTCGGCAAATACCGCCAGCGGTAGCGCGCAAGCCGCCGACAACGGTTGCACCGCTCTCAGGCTTGACCACCTCAATAGCCGCTCACCGACAACTTGTTGGTAAAACAATACCCAACGGCCTGAACCTATCCAGTAGTCGGATAGGCAAAAGCCACCTCTAGCTAGCTTTGACTAGTTGCTGAACCACGACACCCACACTAGCTATACCCGCCTGCACATCCGCACCCAAATCAGCTCCCTCATTTTGGGGGGATCGACCGGCCGCCCAAGCCACAACAACAGAACAACTGGCGTAAGCCAAACCAAGCTCTCGCGCTAGGGCAGCCTCGGGCATCCCCGTCATTCCGACGATAGTGCAGCCGTCGCGCCGCATACGCGCCACCTCGGCTGCTGTCTCGTACCTTGGGCCTTG
Organism: Granulosicoccaceae bacterium; assembly: GCA_049607125.1. GTDB lineage: Bacteria > Pseudomonadota > Gammaproteobacteria > CALCKW01 > CALCKW01 > CALCKW01. The sequence continues at coordinate 934 of JBMYWE010000545.1, forward strand.
CGTGACACCATAGCAACCCTGCTCCACCAAGGGAACATCGGCAGTTTGCGCGGCGGCAATCAACTGTTGGCGCACGGCTTCGTCGTAAGGATCAGAAAAGCCCACATGCTCTACGCGCTCGGGAGTACCATCAAAATAGGTATGCTCTCGACCATGCGTGTAGTCGATTATTTGATCTGGAATAACCACACTTCGCGGCACGCATTTCTCAGCGATACCGCCGACCGAAGCCACCGCAATCACCCGATCAGCACCCGCTTCTTTTAGCGCCCACATGTTCGCCCGGTAGTTGATACGGTGTGGAGGAATGGTATGACCGTGCCCATGGCGAGCGAGAAATATCACCTCTTTCCCGTTGAGCTCACCGTAAATAACAGGACCCGATGGAGCTCCATAGGGTGAGCGCGCCATCTCCCGACGGGTAATCTCTAGCCCGTCAATCTGGGTTAAACCGGTGCCGCCAATTATCGCCGTGCTGCTCATACAGTCTCTCGCGTCGTTGTTTGTTTGATATCACTAACCATAGCTGAGAGCTAGAATTAGGCCAGACACCACTGCAAGCCAGAGCTAGGCAAGATTATGAAGCCAGTGCAAGCTCTGCTGTGCCAACTCCAGCTGCTGACAAGAGTCACAAGCTTCTGGAGTTCGCCGCAGTGCCGCCACGCGAGCAGCGCGGTCCGTGTCCGTCGCTAGCGCACCCACCTGTTCGATCACCACCTCCGCATCGGATGGGCTCTGGCAGACGAGCGCCAAATCGCAGCCCGCTTGCAGGGCCCGCTCAGCGCGCTCGGGGGCGGCCCCTGCTACTCCCGCTGCAGCCATGGTTAAATCATCGCTGAGCACCGCACCGCGAAAGCCTAACTCCTGACGCAAAATATCTCCGATCCACTTGGCCGAGTATCCCGCCGGGGTGTCGTCGACTGAAGGGAAAACAACATGCGCGGGCATGACGGCATCCACGCCTGCATCTATCAGGTGCATAAAGACGCGTAAGTCATGCTCAATAATTTCATCTAGGGGACGCGGGTCGCTAGCATCGGTCAGATGCGTGTCTTCCACTACCCCACCATGC
>JBMYWE010000546.1:0-1995 GCA_049607125.1 Granulosicoccaceae bacterium
GCCGCCTTTGCGCTGCCTATTTTGTCGCAGATGGATCTCAATGCGCCTGGCGTGCAGGTGTTGGTGTTGGCGCCAACGCGCGAGCTGGCCATTCAAGTGGCCGAAGCATTTCAAACCTATGCCGCCGAGATGAAGGGCTTTCACGTATTGCCACTCTACGGTGGGCAGCCCTACACAGCGCAAATTCGTTCGCTCAAGCGCGGCGTGCAGGTGGTGGTGGGTACCCCCGGGCGGGTGATGGATCACATGCGCAAGGGCACATTAAAGCTCGACTCCCTGAAGACCCTCGTGCTCGACGAAGCCGACGAAATGCTACGCATGGGCTTTATCGACGATGTGGAGTGGATTTTGGAGCAGACGCCTGCAGAGCGTCAAATAGCCTTGTTTTCGGCCACCATGCCGCAGCAGATTAAGCGCATCGCGAACTCGCACCTGAATGAGCCCAAACACGTCACGGTGAAGGTGAAGACCAGTACTGCCGAGACCATCCGTCAGCGTTATCAGATTGTCTCGGGCGGGCAAAAGCTGGATGTGCTCACCCGAATTCTAGAAGCTGAAGAGTTTGGCGCGATCATCATTTTTGTGCGCACCAAGTTGGCCACTGTCGACCTCGCTGACAAACTGGCCGCTCGTGGCTACGCAGCGGCGCCACTTAGCGGCGACGTGGTGCAAAAGCAACGCGAGCGCACTATCGATCAGCTAAAGAAGGGCAACTTGGATATCGTCATTGCCACCGACGTGGCGGCGCGGGGTATCGACGTAGAGCGCGTCAGCCATGTTATTAACTACGATATCCCCTACGACACCGAGTCTTATGTTCACCGTATTGGCCGCACCGGAAGGGCCGGGCGCAGCGGTGACGCCATCTTGTTTGTCGCGCCTCGCGAGCGTCGCATGTTGGCCTCTATCGAGCGAGCGACCAAGCAAAAGATTGAATTGATGGAGTTGCCTTCAACTCAGGCCATCAATGAGAAGCGTGTGGCGGCCTTTAAACAGCGTATCAGCGATACGATCGAGAGCGACGATCTGAGCTTTTTCGCGAATATGTTGAGTGAATATTGCGCCGAGCACGACGTACAGGCGGTGCAAGTGGCCGCGGCGCTTGCCCAACAGATGCAGGGTGCGCAGCCTTTCTTGCTGGAGCACAAAGACTTCAGCTCCAAGCGTGACAACCGCCAAGATCGCGAGCCGCGTCAGCGCGACCGAGAGCCCCGCGGTCGCGATTTTGAAGAGCGTTCGCGGCGCGAGAAGCGCACGCCGCGCGATATCGATCTGGCTACCACCGAGGAAGGCATGGAGCGCTTTCGCCTAGAAGTGGGGCACGAGCACCAAGTGCGACCTGGCAATATTGTCGGAGCGATAGCCAATGAGGCAGGCATCGACAGCAAACACATTGGTCGCATTGATATCTACGACGATTTCAGCCTGATCGACCTGCCCGAAGGCATGCCAAAAGGTGTGTTTACTGACCTAAAAAATTGTTGGGTTGCCGGACAGAAATTGAATATTTCGCGCATTGTCGATGGGCAGATGACGGAGAACAAGAGCCGCGGCAAACCGGGCGGAAAACCCAGGTTTGGCAAGTCAAAAGGCGACTTTGGCGGTGGTGACAAGCGCCCTAAACGCACGCCCAAAGCGGGTTCTAAGGGGAGTAAATTTAAGCGTTGAGGCGTGGGAGAATCGCTCAGGAGTGGGCGGTGGCCAATGCGGGCGGCTTTTGTAAGCTCAGTACCCAGCCGCCCAGACCTATGCCCGGTAAATGAGCCCCCATCTCCTCTTTGTGCAGCAGCAGCTCGCCGCTCTTGGCCAGCTGTTGGCACTTGGCAGTGAGAGAACCCTCTTGATAAAACTTGTCGTTGAGCCCGACAATAATCGGAGCGCCGGGCTTGACAACGCGCAGCACTTCTTCCATCGCGTCAGCGCAGACGTGGCCAAAGGAAAACACCCCCACTATCAGAGCAGCGTCGTAGCGATTATCGTCGCTGTCTAGCGGGG
>JBMYWE010000547.1:0-938 GCA_049607125.1 Granulosicoccaceae bacterium
ATGTGCTCGATCACGCGTTTATTGATCACTGGGTCAGTGGTTTCGAGGCCTACATGGCACAGGCACAGCAGTACACGCCCGAGACAGTGTCCACCGTGTGTGGCGTCAGTGCGGAGCTGTTTCATCAGCTGGCCGACTACTACCAAGCGGCGACCTTGCTGGCTACCTCTTGTGGGAACGGCATTGAGCGCGGTCGCAGCGGTGGGTCTGGGCTGCGCGCCGCCATGGCACTAAACGCGCTGTTGGGCCAGCACGGTAAATTGGGGGCGGGTGTTATTGCCAAGTCCGGGTTGGCAGCGCCTAAAACCACGGCCCAATTACACGGCGATCACTTGCTGGCGCCGAACACGCGTACCTTCAATATTGTCGATGTGCCAGAGAAGATGTTGGACAAGAATATGCGGATTCCTGTGCGTGCGGTGATGATTTACAACCACAACCCCGTGGCGACGCATCCAGCGCAAAAACGCATGATTGAAGCATTGTCTCAAGAGGACGTGTTTGTGGCGGGCTGCGATGTGGTGATGACCGACAGCATGCGGTATTGCGATGTGGTGCTGCCTGCCAGTAGCACTTTTGAGGTCGATGATATTTACGCGGCGTACGGCCAAAATTACGTTCAGCGTGCCGCGCCGGTAATCCCCACGGTGGGCGAGTCCTTGCCCAACACTGAAATTTTTAGGCGTTTGGCGGCAGCGATGGCCTACGAGGGGGAGGAGTTCCAAGCCGATGACCGGCAACTGATGGACGAAGCCATGGATGGCTCTCACCCACAATTTGCAGGTCAGCGACCCAGCGAGATTGCGCTTGATCAGGCCTTGGAGATGCAGTGTGGCAATGGTGAGGCGATGGTCATGTGTGACACCGTGCTCCCCAAAACTGGCAGTGGCAAGATAGAGCTGTTTGATCAGACGCTGCAAGATCAATACGGCTATGGG
>JBMYWE010000547.1:947-1994 GCA_049607125.1 Granulosicoccaceae bacterium
GCAGTGGCAAGATAGAGCTGTTTGATCAGACGCTGCAAGATCAATACGGCTATGGAGTGCCGCGTTTTGAGGCCGTGCAACAGGACTTGCCCTTTGTGCTGATAACCCCGTCATCTAAAGACCGCACCAATGCCACCTTTGGCCATTGCGGCGCATCGACCGGGGTAGAGCAGCTGGAGATGCACCCGCAGGATGCTCAAGAGCTGGGCTTTGAAGACGGTGCGTTGGTGATGGTGCACAACAGACGTGCCGAGGTGCAGTTTCAATTAAAGTTGAGTGAAGCGATGCAGCGTGGTGTGCTCTATAGCCCCAAGGGAACTTGGCAGCACAGCAGTAGCACAGGTTTTACTGCCAATGCGTTAATTCCGGCGGATATCCGCACCGATATAGGCTCTGGTGCCTGCTACAACGAGACTTATGTTTCGGTTAGCTTGCAGGGGGAAGCCGCTTAGGCGCTTGGGTGAGTACTAGGGCTGTCGCGAGAATGAGTGATTGTGATCGAAATTTTTGTCGATTTGCGTCGCATAGTGACTTGGGTTTGCCCCATTTTATGTGTCAAAAATCGGCGGGAAATTGCCCTAAAAAACCTCGTTCACAGTAGGTATCTCGTTCTAGCTCGCGCTCCAAAGCGCACAAACTGTGTGTTGTGGACCTGCAGCATTTGGATTCCAGGACAGTGCGTTGTAAGTGGCGTGCTCGGTGATCATGTCACTCAACAGGTCTGTGTGCGGGGCGCTACAATTCGCGGTTGACCTTACTGGAGCCCGCGAGTATGCCCGATATTCAAATAATCGTCATTCTGGCGATTCTTGCGGCGGCTGTCTGGCTGTTTGTGACCGAGCGATTCCGGGTCGATATGACCGCCATGCTAGTGCTGGCGACTTTGGGCATGGTGTCTTATCTGCCCTTTATGGAGGGCGTACTCGCCCCCAATAAGATCTTCGCGGGCTTTGCCAGTAACGCGAGATGCGTCCGCACTAACTTCGGTTAGCACCAGCGTAAATGGAGGGTCCATTTGTGGCCCTTCAAAATCATCTGATAAATATG
>JBMYWE010000548.1:0-1980 GCA_049607125.1 Granulosicoccaceae bacterium
GCGCCGCGTCACTGCTGAGCTTGCTTAGTTGCTCTAAACGCCCACCGCTGCCACTGGCAACCAACGCCACCGCATACACCCGAGCTGGCAACCAATACATACACCCGAACAGTTGTCGAGCGTGGGTCATCAGGGAAGCCTGATCTGCCAATGCCGCCACAGGAGACTCCGCGGACTCTCTTGCCGCTCGATAAAAAACGGCGCCCGGCGCCCCGAGAATGGCCGCCCATACGATGGCACCAACCACATCACGTGCAGCCAAGGCATGGTATCGCTGCGGCGACAGTGAAGAAGCAAGGCCTTCAGCTTGAGAACCCACCGCCGGCAGCTCAACCAGACGCATCGGCCCCATGCACAAGAGCACCACAACCACGCTGATTGGCCAGCTGATAAACGCGCCCAAGCCCATCAAGATGCCGATGGCAGCGGCAGGTAGTGCAGCCAACATGACGGCGCCAGTTAATCCAGCGGCCCAAGGCTGGCGCACCAGGCCTGCCGATTTTTCGGCACACCAGTCTAGGGCGCGGGCAAAGGGCACATGCTCGAGCACATCGGTGTAGCGGTACAGTCCCCAAGAGGCCAGAAGTGCGAGCGCCCCCATCAGCACAGCCTCTCAAAAGCGGCTTGCTCGAGATAGCGATCGAAACGAAGCCAGTCAAAGCTCGGCCCCGGGTCTGTCTTGCGCCCGGGAGCGATATCGCTGTGACCCGCGATTCGCTGGCGATCAATCGCTGGGAAGTACTGCATCATGAGTTGGCTAAATTCAGCCAAACACTGGTACTGGCGCTCGTCATAGGGCAGCTCGTCCGTGCCCTCGAGCTCGATGCCAATTGAATAGTCGTTACAGCCTTCACAGCCCTGAAAACAGCTCTGCCCTGCATGCCAAGCGCGCTGGTGCAGAGGAACGTATTGCACCAACTCGCCATTGCGACGGATGAGCGCATGAGCGGACACACGCAAGTGTGCGACTTCCGCGAAATAGTCGTGCTCTCGAGGCTGGAGTTGGTTGCAAAACAACTGATCGATATAGGGACCACCGAACTCGCCCGGCGGCAAACTGATGCCATGCACCACCAGCAAGGAGACAGGCCTTGCTCCGCTGCGCTGATCACAGTTGGGCGATGGGCAGCGGCGCGCGGACGACAACCAACCACTGCACGGGTCATAGCTGAGCATGTTGAATGCACATGTATCGTAAAGACAGCTATTTTAGCATGCCACCTGAGTGCTGTGTTGTCAGGCAGATGACGATGCCTATAGCCAAAAGCAGCTGACTGCTGCTCATTCAAAGATTTAGTCGCCTGCGTGATCTCCGTAGTGATAGCCCGTTTGATCACCGCCCTCTAGCGTGCGACAAGTAATACATACCTCCACCAAACGCCCATCGGGCAGACGTCGTTTGCCGACGCGCATCTCTGCGGTGCCGACCTTACAGCGTTCAAACAGGCGCGGCACCCAGTAGACGACCCGAGCGAGAAAGCGCTGCTGTTGAGGAGAAAAATGCTGTATATTCATACTGTATAAATATACATACAAATTGGCACTCTGCAAGTTGAATATCGCGCTCTTTTTTTAAAACAGCGAATCCTCTTTCACAGCGACACACTACTCAGTGTTCATAGCGTCGCTGAACAACCGCGCGCTATAATTCCATGTCCACCGCTCAGAATCCACCGATGCAACTCAACCCCCAACAACACGCCGCCGTACACCACGTTGATTCCCCCCTGTTGGTATTGGCTGGCGCTGGCAGTGGCAAGACAGGTGTGATAACACAAAAAATCGCCTATTTGCTGCGCGAAAGAGCAATGCCTGCACGAAATATATTTGCAGTCACCTTCACCAACAAGGCGGCCAACGAGATGCGTGCACGGCTGAGCAAAATGCTTGGGCCTGAGATAACCAAACCTCTGCACGTCAGTACTTTTCACACGCTGGGTCTGCGCATGCTGCGTGAGGACGGCGCGGCAGTAGGTTTAC
>JBMYWE010000549.1:0-1977 GCA_049607125.1 Granulosicoccaceae bacterium
CACGGCAGTAGGCCGCGCAAGTAAAAAAATTGGGTCTGCGGATTGAATTTCTAATCGCCTTAGAAGTCTGAATGAGCTAGGCAAACGAAAGTCGAACCGCTAGGCAGGACGCACTACTTTCAACTAGGCTTTTCGCAGCACAAAGTGAAACTTGCCGTCCGCTTCCAGCGCCTGTTCCAAAGCGTGTCCAAGCTGCTTGGCGAAGACTGGGAAGTCGCGCGCCGAGCCGGAGTCTGTGCTGATAATGTGTACCGTTTCACCCGAAGCCATGGTGGCGAGCGTCTTTTTTGCACGCAATATGGGAAGCGGGCAGTTGAGTCCGGAAGCATCCAGTGTGTGATCCGCAGCTATTTCGTCGACAGAGGCCATGAAAATTTCGCCAAAAACCGCCATTCTACTTGGAGATCGCAGTCGCGCCAAGAAATCTAGCTCAGCGTCTGTGCGAGCAGCGGTCTGTGCACTGACTTTGTTGGTTGCACCGCCGCTGTCGGTAGTGCAGGCGGAGCTGCCTGAGCTCGGCAATTCCAGCGCCAACGACCGCGAGCTGGCCGAGCTTGGTCGCGAGGCGATGCTCAGTGCAGGCCAGCGCAACCCCACCCTCAGCGACGTCGAGCTGCACGACTATCTGAGCAGCCTGATGCAAACGCTAAGCGGTGCCAACGGTTTGGATGAGCTAGATATCCAGCTGACGCTCTTCGCTGATCGCTCGGTCAACGCCTTCGCCCTGCCCGGTGGATACATCGGCGTTTTTGCCGGACTGGTGCTGAGCGCTACATCGGAGTCCGCGCTGGTGAGCGTGATGGCGCACGAGTTGGCGCATTTGAGCCAGCGTCATATTCACCGCTTTATGCAGCGCCAGAGCCAGGCAAGCCTAGCGGCAATGGCGGCAGTCATCGCCGCCGCGCTAGTGATGCGAGACAACCCAGACGCAGCGCAGGCCACCATTTATTCGGGGCTCGCCAGCGCCAATCAGAGCTTGCTGGACTACTCTCGCGCGCACGAACGCGAGGCAGATCGAACCGGACAACGCCTGATGAGCAACGCTGGATTCAGACCCGAGGGTATGGCGGAAATGTTTGAGGGCTTGGCGCTAAAAGAGCAGCTCAATCAGGGCCAAGGGCTCGAGTATTTACAGACGCACCCAGTGACTCAATCGCGCATCGCCGACGCTTGGGAGAGCGCGCGTAGCTTCAAAGTCAAAGGCAGCGACGACGCAATCGGCTTCGCGCTCGTCCAAGCACGTTTTGCCACCTTGGTTGGCGCCCCCATCACCGGAGCGGCCAGACCTTATGGGCTCGCTCTCAAAGCCCTGCAAAATCGAGAACCTGCAAAAGCAGAGGTCGCGTTCGAGCAACTCCCAGAGCCACTGGCAGAGCATCGACTCGCCCGCTTGCTGCGCGCGCGAGTGCTCGCCGCCAATGGCAACTTGCCCACAGCCCTGAAGCTATTGCAGGAAGTGAAAACTGATTACCCAGGCTGGTACCCGGCCAGTCACACCCAGGCGGAGTTGCTCGGAGACGACGGGCAGTTTCAGGCTGCGGCGGATGAAACCAGTGACTTTTTGCGCCTCAACGGCAGCCACTGGCCACTGACCTATCGTCGCCTGTCAGTCTATTACGACCAAGCTGATGACACCGTCAATGCCCTTCGCTGGCGCGCCGAGCACCACGCACAAAAGCGCAACTACGCCGCAGCGGCAAGCTTGTTTGAGCAGGCATTAAAGCACGCCGAGCAAGACTCGGCCATCGCCACGCGTTCGCATTCGCGACTAGAGCAGATACAAGAACGGGCGCTACAAGAGCGCCCGTCCAGGCGGTGAGCCAAGCTCACCGTTAGACTCAAAGGGGGGGCTCTGCACGGCCCTCCCCATCGACAAAAGCCTAGATTTTAGGTCCTGCTGTTACTAGTGCCTTACCGTTGTCAGTGTCGGTGTAACGGGCAAAGTTGTCGACAAACATTTTCGCCAACTTGTCACGC
>JBMYWE010000550.1:0-1971 GCA_049607125.1 Granulosicoccaceae bacterium
TCTTTAGACAAGCTAAATGCATATTGTTCTGGCTGCAGGTCTATCGGCAACTCGCTATCGTTTTTCAATAGCCTAAATAGCTTAGTTGGCGATAGGCCGCGCGCACTACCGGTGTTTTGGTGTAGCCATTCGCTCAGTGCCAAGAAACGCTCGAAGGGCGAGTCTCCCAATATCATCGCTAGGCTGTGCTGAAAGCGCCCGCTGTTGGCGATCAGGTCCCAGTGTCTGGCCATCCGGTCTACTCTCTGGACGGTGGAGAAGTCGGCGCAGTCGGTCTGTAGCACTCGGTAGGGTGGCGCGCTGTCGAAGAGCATCGCGTGGGGCTGGTTGTGCCGAGCGATAGGAGCGCCGGGCAGCAATTTCAGGATACCCAGCTGAATTTCCTGTGGGTTTAGTTCTACTAGTGTGTCAAAACTTTTGGCAAAGCTGTCGATGTCTTCCCCCGGCAAGCCAAATATTAAATCCGTGTGTAGGTGAGCGTGGGTATGCTGGCGTAGCCAGCGCAGATTGTCTTTGGCCTTTTGGTTGTTTTGACGGCGGCTAATGCGTGCCTGTACATCGGGGTCGAAACTCTGAATGCCAACTTCCAGCTGTAATACACCTGGAGGGAAGCGGGCAATCTTTTCTCGCAACTTCTCCGGCAGTTTGTCTGGAACTAACTCGAAGTGCAGGCTTAAGGGTTCAGCAAGCCGCTCGAGGAAAAAATCCAAAATGGCGCCACTGACATCCGTGCGCAAATTAAAAGTGCGGTCGACAAATCGAAAATTTCTCGCCCCGCGATCGTACAAATCGGCGAGAGACTGCAACACGCCTTGCAAGGGAAATGGCCAGGCGGTTTCGTCTAGCGCAGATAGACAGAACTCGCATTTAAAGGGGCAGCCTCTAGAGGCCTCCACATAGAGATTGCGGTGTGCAATGTCGTCCTCTTCATACAATTGGTACGGGAGAGCGATGGTGTCCATAGGGGCTTTGACGCCATCTATAAGTTTGGGCCAGTGCTGTGCTTCATTGCGGTCGACGGCCTGACATAATGCCAAAAAGCTGAGCTCACCCCATCCGCGAATCGTGTGGTCGGCCAAGGCCGAAATAGGGTCTTCTTCGTTGCCATGACTGACCTCAGGCCCCCCGACCACCACCACCACATTTGGCGCGACTATCTTGAGGGCCTGCAGTACAGCCAGCGTCTCGTTGCGATTCCAGATATAGACGCTAAATCCCACGATAGTGGGAGAGCTGGCGAGCAGCGCTTCGACCACATCTAAGGGTCGCGCCTGAAGAGTGAACTCTAAGATACTACACTTATCTTGATACTCACCCAAATTGGCTTTGAGGTAACGCAATCCAAGAGCAGCGTGGCTGTAGCGCGCATTGAGGGTGGTGAGTGTAATGTTGATATTGCACATAGTTACAAAGTTGGCAAAGCGTGCTCTAAAGTGGCATGCTCTTGTAGTGTGAACTATAAAAAACGTTATTTGTCAATTGTTTGGCGGGGTTTTTTGTCAAACTCGGCGAAGCAATTCAAAATTGGCAATTAGTTTGTTTGTGTACAGGTGAAATACCTTAGTTGGCACAGCTTTCAACAAGCGCGAGAAAAGGCGGGCAAAGCATGGCGGATATCATACCGTTTCGCAAACCGAAAAACTCGGAAAAGACGAAAGGCAGAACTCTCTGCGATCATGGATTCCACAAATGGATAGTGATCAAAGACAATGAGTTCGACTCTAAAAAGGGTCGACTTGTGACGCGTTATCGTTGTGCTCGGTGCAAGTTGGAGAAAAGCAAGGCCATTTAAGGTTACTTAAGTAGCTACAACACAAGGCGCGGAAAATGCATCGGGTGCGCAGGTAGTACTTTTTCGAGCAAGGCTTGATAAAACATATGATCGATATTCACTCACATATCATCCCAGGCATTGATGACGGTCCAGCGACACTGGCACAGTCGAAGAACTTGCTGCGTGCAGCTATTGCG
>JBMYWE010000551.1:0-1969 GCA_049607125.1 Granulosicoccaceae bacterium
GGGGCCATTGCCGCAACTCGGCTACCCGCAGGCGAGACCGAACAAGCCGCTATCGTCGTCCCTGCTGGCGTGAGCAAAATCGTGCTCTCACTTCAACCTGGCGTAGGTCAAGATGCAGACCTGTTCGCTCGATTGGGTCGTGAAGCCACTGAAGCTGATTACGACTGTGGTTCTAAACGTGACAGTGGTCAGTCAGAAGGGTGCGTGCTGGAAGTCGAAGCGGGAGACGTGGTGTTCTACCAGATTACCGCCCAGAGTAGCGCCAACTTTGTTTTTTTTAGCGCAGCACAAGAGGAAAAAGAAAAGACGAACCTCGAACTGCAGCATGCGGAATCCGTCGTACTTGCCGGTGGGCAACTGAGTTCCGCTGATTACTATTTTAGTGCGGGCGATAACAAAGCGGTGATTGCTTCAGTTGTTGGCCACCGGGGAGACGTGGCCCTGCTGCTGGGCATCGATCGAATGCCAAGCCTCGACGCTTATGATTGCCTGGCCGACGCCAGTGCTGACGCCATCGAAATATGTTCTCTCAGCGATATTGAAAACTCGACGATATTCGCAAAAGTGATCTCTAAAGGCGCAAGCTCGCATAACCTCAGTATCGCTGCTGCAGAATCGATCGGCCAAGAAACCTTTGAGACGCCACTGGTCTATCAGCAAAACGACAACGGCGTTGTCGCGGTAGAAGCAGAATCTGCTGCTAGATCCTCTATCGAAGGAGCTAAATGGCAACCGGAAGCTGAAGTATTGGCATCGGGCGGTCGAAGCATGCAGCTGATAGGCGCGGGCTTCAGTAGCAATATTCAAGACAACCCTAAGTTAGAAATGCACTTTGCCGGATCAAGCGCTGGCCAAGCCAATATTTGGGTGCGAGCGGCAAAGGCTGACGCAACAACGGCGAGCTTCAGGGCCCTACAATTTGATCAAACGCAAACTGACACCCTGTTCTACTCGGTACAGGGTGGAGAAGCAAAATCTGTCAGCACAGCGAACCTGTTGTCCAATTGGCAGTGGTTGCTTGTTGATCAAATGTCCGTCAAGACTGACGAAACCAACACGATTGAATTATGGGGTGCAGAGGCTGGCCTAAAAATAGACAAAATCATCGTCTCCGCGGTAGGCGTCGCGGCGCCTGTGGGCACGGGCGCAGGGCAAAGCCTAGTGCAGGGCGAAACCGGCAAGGGAGGCACAGAGCAAGGTGAACAGCCCGAATTGCCAGATGGCGTAGTAGACCCGACCGACACAGACGGCGATGGACTGCTCGATGCTTGGGAAATGGAGCACTTTGGCAGCCTAGAATATGACGCCGCTGCGGACCCCGATGGCGACGGGCAGAGCAATGCGCAAGAACTCGCGCAACAGTCAGACCCTGTTGTTGCACCGCCTATTATCTCGGATCTCAAATCACGCCCCGTGGTGCCCGGCACTGTGGGCGGCTCTCTGGCCGTGTCTGCCTCGGGTGCCGCAGTCTACACCGTGCCTATCGAGCTGCCTCCAGGTGTGAACGGACACGCGCCGTCGCTGGCACTCAACTACAGCAGCCAAGCGGGAGTTGGTCCGTTAGGAATGGGGTGGACGCTCTCTGGCCTGAGCTCAATCTCGCGCTGTGGTCGCTCTAAGGTGATGAACGGCGAGCATCACGCGGTTGATTATACCCAAAAAGACATGCTGTGCCTCGATGGTCAGCAACTGCTGCCCACCGACAACAACTACGATGACTACTGGAGTGAGGGTAAGACTTATCATCCGGCTATGGATCCGGATACAAGGGTGACAGTTGTCGTGGATCAGGCTCTCGGGAAAACCCGTAGTTTCACGGTCTCGAAGGCCGATGGCATGACCCACTACTACCGGCATCAGCAAGATCGAAACCTCGGTGTTCATCGACTGGGTAGCAGCTGGCAATTGTCTCGCAGCGAAGATGTGTCTGGCAACCGCATCGACTATAGCTACACGTCTACAGTCAACA
>JBMYWE010000552.1:0-1965 GCA_049607125.1 Granulosicoccaceae bacterium
TCAAACTGTTGCAGCGACAAGGTTTGAGCGTGGGCATTGTGTCGCGCGGATACGGTGGGCGTGACATCGCTCAACCGCAATGGGTCTTGCCCGACAGTTCCCCTTTGGCTGTAGGCGATGAAGCCGTGATGCTGTCTCGGCGTTGCGAGTGCCCAGTGGTTGTATGCACTGACCGAGTAGCAGCCGCTAATGCCTTGCTAGAGCGGCAAGTGGTGGATGTTTTACTTAGTGATGACGGATTGCAGCACTATGCTTTGCGTCGAGATATTGAAATAGCGGTCGTGGACGCCGAGCGAGGGCTTGGCAATGGCTGGCTGATGCCGGCAGGCCCCCTGCGTGAGCCCAGTTGGCGTCTGGACACCGTTGACTTTGTGGTTCGAAACGGCGACCCAAGCGGTTTTTTGTTGGAGCCTACCGGGCTACATGCTCTCACCGGTGCTCAGCGACAAGATTTAGGTGTCTTCAGAGATCAACGCGTGCACGCCGTGGCGGGCATAGGCCATCCCCAGCGCTTTTTCAGCGCCTTGCGACAACGGGGTATGGAAGTGATTGAACATGCCTTCGCAGACCATCATCAATTCAGTCGCAAAGATTTCAATTTCAGCGGTGATCTGCCCATTTTAATGACTGAAAAAGATGCGGTGAAGTGCTCTGCTCTGGGGCTTAGCAATGCTTGGTATGTGCCGGTAGACGCGCTATTGGCGCGCGAGTGGAGTGAGGCTTTCAGCCGTTTGGTCGTGGAGCAGGTGGCCGGTTATTTTGCCGAGTCGCGCGAGTCAGAGGATCAGGCATGAGCAATGATTTTAAAATAGTGATACCCGCGCGCTACGGTGCTAGTCGTCTACCGGGCAAACCCCTGCGAGATGTGGCGGGCAGGCCGTTGGTGGAGTGGGTTTGGCGTTGTGCTGCTCGGGTTAACCCCGAACAGTTGCTGGTGGCCACAGACGATGAACGCATCCGAGATGTTTGTCGGAATTTTGGTGCCGAGGTGGTGATGACCGATCCAGCGCATCCCAGCGGTACTGATCGCTTGGCCGAAGTGGCCGCCATCCAGCGGTGGCCAGACGATGCGGTGATCGTCAATTTACAAGGCGATGAGCCGCTCACTCCCGTGGCCAATATTGAATGCTTGGTCAATGCCTGCCGACAGCATCCCGAAGCGGCGATAGCGACTTTGTGTGAACCCTTGGAGGCGGAGGATTATAGCAACCCTAATGCTGTGAAAGTGGTGCGCGATAAGCGAGGGTTTGCCTTGTATTTTAGTCGAGCCAGCATTCCATTCGCCCGCGACGGCGGCGTGCCTTGCGCATCGAGGCATATCGGGCTCTATGCCTATAGAGGCGGATTTCTCCGGCGATTTACAGGCATGGAAGTAAGCCCGCTAGAAGAAATTGAACGGCTAGAGCAATTGCGCGCCATGTGGCATGGCGAGCGCATTTTCGCGGTCGAAGCGCCCGAAGCCATGGGGCCGGGGATTGACACACCGGATGATCTATCACGAGTCACCGAGATCCTAAAGGCGCAGAGCTGATGGAAAAGCACTGGACCGTGCATGCAACAGAGAAACTCTATCGAGGTTTTTTCAAACTGGTTCGCTATCGTTTTAGCCACTCTCTGTTTGCCGGTGGGCGCAGCGCAGAGATAGACCGCGAAGTGCTGTTGCGTGGGCCCGCTGCTGCTGTGTTGATCTGGGATCCGGCGCTGGATAAATTTTTGCTGGTGGAGCAGATTCGACCCGGTGCATTTGATCAACTGAACGGCCCTTGGTTGACCGAAATAGTCGCGGGTATGGTAGAGGCGGGTGAGGAGCCAGAGTGTGTGGTCCGGCGTGAGGCGTTGGAAGAAGCCAACGTACAGCTGGGCGATGTTGTCCCCATGTTGCAGTATATGCCAAGTCCGGGAGGGTCTGACGAGCGTTTGTTTTTGTTTCTCGGGCGCGCCGATCTAAAAGCTGCTGGCGGGCTG
>JBMYWE010000553.1:0-1963 GCA_049607125.1 Granulosicoccaceae bacterium
CTCGTCTTCCAGTGCGTCCAAATGACGAGTGGCAAGCTCTTGAAGACTATCGGGCAAAGGCCTCAACTGGGGCAATGACTGAGGTGAAGTTGAACAGGACACGCGATATCTCCCTTATGCAGTAACGGGCCTCGGCCGACTTGGCCTGACTTAAACCATATTATCAGTATGGCCGATCCACCCTTGAACACCTTAACTTAGTGCACATCGCAGTTGTGCAGCGCCGTCTAGCTGGCTACTCTTCCCCCTATGACTAAAACACACCCGAGCCCATCCGCCCTGGCCGTTCGCGATCTGGCCGTTTGCATCAACGACACCGCCATTGTCCACCAGGTCAGCTTCTCTTTAGAGCCAGGCGAGATCGGTTGCCTGCTCGGCCCCTCGGGCTGCGGCAAAACCACCATTCTGCGCGCTATCGCAGGCTTTGAGCAGCCCTGTGGTGGCGAGATTGTGTTGGGTGAGCGCACCCTGGCCAATGCCAAATCTTCGCTACCCACAGAGAAGCGCAACGTCGGCATGGTGTTCCAAGATCTAGCGCTCTTTCCACACCTGCGACTCGAAGACAACATCGGTTTTGGTATCAAGCACTGGCCACGTGCCAAGCGCGCGGAGCGCATCGAGCGTTTGCTATCGCTGATCGACCTGCGAGGCGCTGGCCGACGCTATCCACATGAGCTATCGGGCGGACAGCAGCAGCGCGTTGCCCTGGCCCGCGCCGTAGCGCCCCAGCCCGAGTTGTTGTTATTGGATGAACCCTTCAGCGGCCAAGACGCCGAACGCCGTGAGGCACTGGCTCGCGAAGTTCGCGCGCTGCTCAAACACGAAGGGATCACGGGCCTTATTGTCACCCACGACCAACTCGAAGCCTTTGCCATTGCCGACCGCGTCGGCGTGGTACAAGCGGGGGAAATACGCCAATGGGACAGTGCCTACAACATCTACCACGAGCCCGCCGATCGCTTTGTGGCGAGCTTTGTCGGCGAAGGGGTGCTGGTGTGCGGCAGCGTGATGACCTCCAGCGCGCTGATGACCGAACTGGGCGAAATTCATGGCGACCTCAGCACTGAACTGCCCGTCGGCACCGAGGTAGACCTACTTGTGCGCCCCGACGACATCGTGCACGACGACGACTCTGACTATGGGGGCGTGGTGATTAGCCGCAAGTTCAGAGGCTCAGAACACCTCTACACTATCCGCCTGCCCGGTAGCACTCGGGTACTGTGTGCCGCCCCTAGCCACCACGACCACCAAGTGGGCGAAAACATCGGTGTACGCCTTCAGCTCGATCATATGGTCATCTTTGAGCGGGAAAAAACCACCTATCAGGGCGAAGAGCGGCGCAGCAGGACTCGCGACTCTTGAAGCACCCGATACCGGCCGAGCCCGGTACCTACGTGCTGGTGTTTGAGTCCCAGCTGGCGTCGCAGGTGAGTGTGGGCGCCCTCGGCAACGTCAGCGTGACACCGGGCTTCTATCTATACGTAGGGAGCGCGCATGGCGGGGGCGGACTACAAGCGCGCATCTCACGACATCTCAGCTGTGACAAACCTCTTCGCTGGCATATGGACTACCTGCGCCCCAAGCTAAACTCGGTGGAAGTGTGGTGGCAGGCGAGCGAAGAACGCCTCGAGAGCGCTTGGGTTGAGGCCATACCTGAACTCGAGATAAGGCCTCACCACAAGGGCTTTGGCGCCAGCGATAGCCCGCACTTCTCGCACCTGTTTTACTCGAGCACCCTACCCCCATTCCACAAATGGCGCGTGCTAAACCCACGCTGTAATCGCTACACGATTGCCACCACCTCCTCGTAGTGACGAAGGGCTGACTCCTGTCCGAAAGCACACCCAAACTGTGATCTAAGTCACAGAAACACCCAGCAATAAACTCAGCCAATCCACAAATGCCGCCATTACAGGCATAATACATGCATCTTTTGATCAATCACTCGGCTTGCACAGACCTT
>JBMYWE010000554.1:0-1948 GCA_049607125.1 Granulosicoccaceae bacterium
CTGGTTTGCGTGGTCAAAACGAAAATCACTTCGGCCTTTGCCAGCTTCGCCTGTTGCTGTAAATGGCTGAGTAATTGCTCAGCATGGCCCGCGTTGCGATAGTCCTCGTGAGTGGCCAAGCAAGCCAGCTCACAGCTTTTGTCGTGCTTGAACATAGCGGCACAGGCGACTATCAGGCCGTCGCGCTCGATGACGGTGTAGTTTTCTAGTTCTTGCTCTAGCTGCTCGCGCGCACGCGGTACTAATGCGCCGCGGACCTCGAGCGGACGGATCAAACTCTCCAGACCAGGCAAGTCGTCTGCGGATGCCCTTCGCAGCCCGTCGTAGCCGTCGGCGGTGACCATGGTGCCGCAGCCATCGCGGCTAAATAGCTCTCGGAATAGGCTGCCGTCTAACTCCGCGTCGAGAATGTGGCTGCGACGAACTCCGCGCCGGCAGGCGTCCGCTGCGCTGCTGAGGGCAACGCGCAAAGGCTCGACCAGTCGTTTGCGTCGTCTAATAAAGTCATCGGTCTCCTGTGGGCTTATCTCGAAGACCGCTGAGCGCGAGAGGGGCTGTATATCTCGCTTGGGCAGTAGTTGAATGAGTTTGTCTGCGCGCAGTGCTACGGCCACCTCCGTGGCGAGGTCTTCGTGTCTGAGGTTAAATAGCTCGCCACTGGGTGAGTATCCGACCGGGGAAAGGAGCACCACCGCGCCACGATCGAGCTGGGCGTGTATGGCCATTGCGTCAACGCGACGCACCAGGCCCGTTTGTTGGTAGTCCACGCCGTCGTGGATGCCGTAGGGTTTGGCGGTGATGTAATTGCCCGAGACGACATTGGTGCGCACTGTCTGCAAGCCCGAGGTGCTCGCTGACAGGGCTGCTTCAACGGCGATTCTTTCGCGGCCTATCACTGCCGTGAGGGAAGGCAGTGCTTCGGCGGGAGTGACTCGGCGACCTTCGTGAAAGCTCGACTGAATACGTTGCGCTTGCAGCGCCACATCGAGTTGGTCACGAATACCGTGCACTAGCACGACACGAATACCCAGTTGATTCAACAAGGCAACATCAGAGAGCAGGGCATCGTGCAGTTGGTGCAATGCGGCATCGGTAGCCGATATCACCAGTGTGGCGTCGCGCATGCTGCGAATATAGGGAGAAGCCTGTCTGAACCAATCGATATTGTCGCCCAGGGGATCGCTGCGTTTGTTGCTCAATTTGTCGCTCTTCTATTTTACAAGGTATTGAAATTACAAATGTTCTACTACCATAACACTAACTTTGTTCCGGCTGGCAAGGTAGTTGCCATGAGTATATCAATATGAGTCTCTTCTGAACCTATCTCGGTGAACCGAGTCTCTATCGCCAAGCGCTGAGACACTGCCCGCGTTGTAATGAACCAACCCCCCGGAGAATCCATGACAAATTTTAAGCTGCATGCCTTGGCAGCGACCCTTGCGCTTGTATCTTTGAGTAGCGTACCGGTGGTCCTTCAGGCGCAGGTAAGTACGGCTAATTCGGCTGACTGGGCCGGGACCGTGAGTGCGGTGGCTGATTCGGTGGTGGCCATCAACTTGTCGCGCTTGCGTGCCTACGACGATGACGAGCAGACCAGTACCACGGCCACGGGTTTTGTGGTGGACGCGGAGCAGGGCTTGTTGCTGACCAACCGCCATGTGATTGGCGCGGGGCCGGTAAGAGCAACCGCTACCTTTCAAAATCAGGAGCGGGCTTCGCTGCGCAAGTGTTGTGCACGCTCAAGGCCTGGGAGTCTGAAGATTACTGTCGCGATCGCTTGGGTCGCGACGCCGCTCTGGGGGCAATTGATCGAAGCAAACTTAACGTGATGGGGTCGAGCTTGGCTGTTGGACACCCCTTCGCCGCCACAGGCGCGCGGGTGTTGTCGAACGGAGCCGAGATTCTGAATCAGCGTGGCGGTGGTCGCTGCTTGGTGTCGGTGTGTACA
>JBMYWE010000555.1:0-1943 GCA_049607125.1 Granulosicoccaceae bacterium
GCGCGGGCAATTGGCGGCCACTTTGTCAAAGTTGATGTTACTAGCGAAGAGAGCGTAAGCAATGGACTTGACGCAGCCGAAGCTTGGGCGGGGCGGCCCGCTCGAATACTGGTAAATTGCGCTGGTATTGTTATCGGCAGTAAAACTGTGGGTAGACAAGGCCCCCACCCGCTCGATGGTTTTGAAAAGGTGATAAAAATCAATCTGATCGGGACTTTCAATTGCACCCGTCTGGCAGCCGCCCGCATGGCCGACGCGGAGCCGCTTGCCTGCGGAGATCGGGGCGTGGTAATCAACACCGCGAGTGTGGCAGCCTTCGACGGTCAAATGGGCCAAGCCGCTTATAGTGCCTCCAAGGCAGCAATAGCCGGTATGACCTTGCCAATAGCACGAGACCTCTCAAGCAGCGCAGTTCGTATCTGTGCTATTGCTCCTGGCATATTCATGACTCCAATGATGGCGGGTATGCCAGACCATGTGCAGCAGTCGCTGGCTGAGTCGGTCCCCTACCCCCAGCGACTCGGAGATCCGACCGAGTTTGCCAAGCTTGCCGCACACATCGTGGACAGCCAATATATGAACGGAGAGACTATACGAATCGATGGCGCTATTCGCCTCGCCCCGCGCTAGCGCTTAATTCTATCGCCACTGCGCGACGGCCAGTACGTTCTATGCACAGCTTTTTTTACAACGCCAGCGAGCTTCTGCAGCAAGCAGAGGAAAACAGGCATCGACTGCTGGTCACTGTTTCGGGCGAGTATCAATGGGCAGAAAAGACTACCGAACAGCTCCTAAACCTCTGGCATGCGGACGCACTTTGGGTCAGCGATAAAACGCTTGATAATCGCCACTGTATCGATTTTAATACAAGTCGACGCTGGCTTGGTCGGGAGCTGAACTATCTGGTTTTCGATGCCCACAGCAGCTTCGATCCCAATGTTTTTTCTCTCCTGTGTGGCACGGTAAAAGCGGGCGGTGCATTGCTATTGCTTACGCCCCCGCTCCGCCACTGGCAGTACCACCCCGATCCGGTAAACAAGCGTTGCAGTGTATGGAACGCCGAAGTTTTACGTTCTCGCTATCTAGATCGACTGTCCAGGCTTATACCTGCCCACAGTCAGTTGTTATTACAACAAAGTGGCAAGCATGCACGCCGCACCAATTCTTCCGAACTCAGTGAGAGCAACGGTGATCGTGAGCAGCAAAATGTCGTGCAGGCCATCGCTCAAGATTTTAAAAATAGCACACGGCCTCAGCTCCATGTCATCAGCGGTGATCGTGGCCGGGGAAAATCATCTGCCTTAGGCAGACTCGCCGCGCGGCTCATCGAGGGAGGAGCGCAACGTGTACTGCTAACGGCCCCTCGAAAAGCAGCGGTAGACTTAGTGTTAAAACACGCAGAACTCGACACCGTCGACCAGAAGTCACTTCGGGAGAAACTGGTTTTTGTCGCACCCGATCGGCTGGTACTTGAGCCTCTACCCTGTGACGTCTTACTCGTCGATGAGATGGGGGGTATTCACCTTGGTCTGTTAAAGCGACTGCTTCAGCACTACACCAATACGGTGCTCGCTGGCACGGTCCACGGTTACGAGGGAGCCGGCCGCGGCTTTCACACTCGCTTTAAAAAAATGCTCGATCAGCGATACTCGCACTGCCAGTGGCATCGGCTGGAACACCCTATGCGCTGGGGGCCTAGTGATCCGCTGGAACATAGCTCCAATGCACTGATGATGCTGGACGCTGAAGCGCCCACACCAGCGCAGGGTGAAACTACCGTACATTTTCTAAATCGAGACCAACTCTCCTTAGACGAGCCGCTGTTACGCCAGATTCACGGCTTGTTAGCGGCGGCCCACTACCGAACGCGCCCACTCGATCTTCGTCAAATGCTAGACGGGCCAAACATTCAAATTGCAGTAAGCAAAATTGCCGACACGGTC
>JBMYWE010000556.1:0-1938 GCA_049607125.1 Granulosicoccaceae bacterium
TTAATCGCGGCAATTACTGCGAGCGCCGAGCCATGACTCTGCCCCAATACTACGACCGTGAAGAGCGTGATTGGCTCTGTGAAAAACTGCGCGATGGTGGTGTGTTTCTTGATATAGGCGGCAATGTTGGCCTGTTTAGTTTGACAGTAGCAGGGCGCTTGCGAGAGAAGGTGAAGGTCTTTACGGTAGAGCCCGATCCGCAGATGTACGAACGCATGCTTTTTAACGCCAAACAAAATAATCTCGACATCAATTTGGCAACCGTGGCTCTAAGCGACTACGAGGGCGAAGGAGAGCTCCAGCTTGCACCGCAACAACGTGGAAAAAATGCGCTGGTAGAGGGCGGAGGGGACGAGCAAGCTATCGCTGTCCGAGTGACTACGTTGTTGGCTTTATGCCAAGAGTGGGGCGTTGAAGAAGTCACCGCAATGAAGATCGATGTAGAAGGTCACGAGCACCGGATATTGGCGCATTTTATGGAAAACGCTGCTCAGTCGCTGTGGCCTAAGTCTTTAGTGATTGAACATGTGCATGGGGCTGATTCGATTGTCGACATGCTTAAGAGCCGCTACGAATACCAAGTTGAGTCGGAAACGAAACTCAACTTGTTACTTGTCCGGCGCTGATTTTTTGGGCAGCCGCGAATACAAAGTCAGCTAATTCTTGCTGTATTTGCTCTCTATCCTGTGGGCCAAGTACAGCCAGCGGGGGGCACCTTGCAACGGGTGGTAAATCCAAGGGTTGACCGGTGCCATAGGTGTTGTGCTCAGGAAGTCTTCCGCGATTGGCAGTACAGCGTCATCCCTGCTTAGAAAATCCTCCACAGTCGTCGCTTCGAACGGCGAAAAAGGATAAAAACCGGCGCCTGTGCGTTTTTCGGCCACTTTGATTGCCCAGCTTTTTCTCTTGTGACGATGGCTTGGCACGCAGGGTAACCAGTGGGCAAATGGGTTGCGCATAAAACCCATGCGGTCAAACGTCGCAGATGCTTTTTGGTTGTTGGCTTTTTCGCTTTTTCCAAAGCTCCAGCCTTTGCTTTTCAAGCGGTCGACACGGGCGGTAAAAACGGCTGAAAAGTATTCACCTACGCGTTTGCCGTCTGCTTCGCGAAGATATACCTTTTGATCGGGGTCAAATCGAGTGGTGCGAATGTAGCGCGCGCGCTGGTGGCCTTTCATAAAGGCGTGATGCAAAAAGCCGGCGTTGGGGTTGTTTTTAAAATAGCTTTGCATGTCAGCAATATCTCGCTCGCGGATATCCCGGACCAGCTGCATGTCGTCCTGTAGGCAACAAACTAAGGCGTCGTCAGGCAGGTTCTCAAAGGCTGACTGCATATTGGCATAGAGACCTCCGAGCTTGTGTTGGTTTGAATCCAACTCGGGTTGCCAGATCCGGTAGCGCTGGCCGAGTTCCTGTAGGACTTGTTGTGTTTCTGGCTCGTCGCTCAGGTCATCCACTATTAGCACCTTCGAATCGGGTGCATATCGCTCGATGGAGGCAATGCAGTTGCGCAAGAATTGCCCTCGATTAAACGAAAATACCAATATCGTGAGATCGTTTTTCATGTCTTGTCTTCACCCTTTAATCGAGAGGCAACTTGTCGTACAAAGCTTCTCCATCGATTGGACACGCTGTTGCCGGTGTATCGCCCTTTATGTAGGTGGCGAATCCTAAACACGCCAGGGAGCTCAATTGCTGTGCCCTGGGTTTGCAGCAGCCAGCGAAAAGCACGGTCTTCATGGGCCTTACACCAGACTTCCGAGGGAGTTTGGTACAGGGCAATGCATTCGCAGTAGCCTGCGCCTCGTGCAACGTCACCGTGGGTGATTTGGAGCGGACCGGTGGCGCGGTCGCGCGTGTGACTGCTGAAGTTGTCAGTGCCTATGGCCAGTACCTGTGGCTTGGCGCCAGCGACCAGCATGGGGTCGTCCTCGGCCA
>JBMYWE010000557.1:0-1938 GCA_049607125.1 Granulosicoccaceae bacterium
CGGCGGGACGCGCCGAGACGCGCGCACTGCTGGCCGAGAGTGGCGACGCCGACTTGGTGTTCACGCTCGACCCCTCTGGCTACGCTCGCCTGAAAGACGTAGACAGCGTCATCACCAAGGCCGTGCCTATTCCGCGTGTGGTGGCGCTCAAGCTCAACGCCGGTCACGAGTTTTTGCAAGACCCGCGCGCGCGCCAAGCCTTGAGTCTAGCCATCGACCGCATCGGCATTGCCACCGCCATTACTCACTTCCCTGAGACGGTCGCCACGCAGTTGTTCCCACCAGCACTAGACCAATGGCACAACGAACAACTCCCTCCGCTGACGCAAGACATTGAAGCCGCCAAAGCGCTGCTGACTGAACTGGGCTGGACAGCCGGTGACGACGGCATATTGAGCCGCGATGGCAAGCGCTTCAAGCTGTTGCTGCGCACCTTCCCCGACCGTCCAGAACTGCCCCTGATGGCCGCCGCCCTGCAAGACCAGTGGCGCGCCATTGGCGTAGAGCTAGAGGTCAGCGTCAGCAGCTATTCTGAAATCCCCGCTGGACACAAAGACGGATCGCTGCACGTGGCACTCTACGCCCGCAACTACGGCCTAACCCCAGACCCGATCGGCACCGCACTGCAAGATTTTGGCATCGGTGGTGGCGACTGGGGTGCAATGAACTGGGACAACGCCGAAGTCGCGCAAGCGCTGGAGACAATCGCCGCTACTGACGACTCTGAGAAACGCAACGCCGAGATCAGCACCGTGGTCAATGCACTGCACCAGGAGCTGCCGCTGATTCCGGTGGTCTGGTATCAGACCACAGTCTCTATCGCCAAGGGTTTGCAGGGCTATGTGGTCGACCCGCTCGAGCGCAAGTACCGCTTGAACAACATCTCTTGGTCCGCTGAGTGATCCGCCTACCCGCCATTTGGTCCGCCCTCGCTGGGCGGGCTTCTCAAGCAGTGCTAGTTGCGGTCGTCGTCGGAATAGTCAGCTTTTCAATGATGCAGGCTCTACCCGGCGACGCCGCCTACCGCATCGCCGCCGGGCGCTATGGCTACGACATGATGGACGCGGCCTCCGCCGACAAAGTGCGCGAAGAGCTGGGCCTAGACCAACCAAAATCAGTACAACTACTCAACTGGCTGGGCTCACTGGCGAGCTTTGACTTGGGCAAATCCGCCGTCACAGGCAACCCCATTTCAGAAGAACTAGAGACTCAACTCGGCCACTCGCTGCTATTGGCCGGTGCCGGGGTTGCTGTGTCCCTGTTCATTGCCATCCCTGTCGGTGTGGCAGCTGGCTTGAGGCCCGGTGGCACAGTCGACCGCATCAGCTTGGGCGCCTCCATCGTGCTGCGCGCAGTGCCGGCCTTTACGCTTGGCGTCTTGCTGATGTTGGCGCTGGCGGTGCACAGCAAGCTGCTACCGGTTGCCGGCTTTCAGAGCCCCAAACACCTCATCTTACCCGCTCTGACCTTGGGGCTAGGACTAGCTGCCGTGTCCAGTCGCGTGGTGCGCGACGCGGTAAGCGAAGCCATGAGCGCTGAGTGGCGCTTGTTCTCTCGAACCAAAGGGCTCTCAACTGGGCAGACGCTACAGCGTCACGTCCTACGCAATGCCGCCTTGCCCGTGGTTGCCTATGTGGGTGTGCAGCTCGCCTATGTCATCGAGGGTGTGGTTATTGTGGAGAGCGTGTTTTCCTGGCCGGGCATCGGTCATGCTTTGGTTCACGCTATTTTTGGTCGTGATGTGGCGATGGTCCAAGGTACAGCCTTGGCACTCGGCCTGCTGTACGTCTTGCTCAATTTAATCATCGATCTCAGCTGTCACGGCATCGATCCACGTCGGAGGGCCAGCACATGAGTTACGCTGACGTTATCGCCAACGCGCAACAGCCCCGCCGCCCAGCGTGGGGCCGCCTGCTCGGCTACTTCCTCATGGCATTG
>JBMYWE010000558.1:0-1937 GCA_049607125.1 Granulosicoccaceae bacterium
TGCGCGACCGTCTAAAAGCGAACCCTGTTGCGATTGCTTTTCCCATTGGTGCCGAGGAAGAGTTTGAAGGCGTCGTTGATCTGCTGCGCATGAAGGCGGTCTATTGGTCAGAAGAGAATATGGGTACTCAGTTTGAGTTCCGAGATATTCCCGATGAGTTGCAGGCCAAGGCGGCAGAGTTACGAGAGAGTTTGGTGGAGGTCGCTGCAGAATCAAGTGAAGTGCTGATGGATCTCTACCTCGAGGGCGAGGAGCTAACCCTAGATCAGCTAAAGCAGGGCTTGCGTGCGCGCACTATCGCCAACGAGGTCGTGCCAATGTTGTGTGGCTCTGCTTTTAAGAATAAAGGCGTTCAGCTGATGTTGGATGCCGTGTTGGATTTTATGCCTTCGCCAGTGGATATTCCCCCGGTCGAAGGTGTTCTCGATGATGGCGAAGCTACCGAGAAGCGGGCCGCGAGTGACGATGAGCCGTTTGCTGCGTTGGCCTTTAAAATTATGACCGATCCCTTTGTTGGCACGCTGACTTTTTTTCGGGTTTACTCAGGGGTAGTTAAGTCTGGTGAGGCGGTCTACAACCCGATAAAGGGCAAGCGCGAGCGTATTGGGCGTTTGCTGCAGATGCACTCGAACAATCGTGAAGAGATTCAGGAGGTTCGAGCGGGTGATATTGCTGCTGCTGTGGGCATGAAGGATGTCACCACGGGTGAAACACTTTGTGCCATGGATAAGCACATTATGCTTGAGCGGATGGAGTTCCCGGAGCCGGTTATCTCGGTGGCGGTTGAGCCCAAATCGCAGGCTGATCAAGACAAGATGGCTGTGGCTCTAGGGCGCTTGGCGCAAGAAGATCCTTCATTTAAAGTGCACACTGATCCGGAGTCTGGGCAGACCATTATTTCGGGTATGGGTGAGCTGCACTTAGAAATTTTGGTTGATCGCATGCAGCGAGAATTCAAAGTGGATGCAGGTGTGGGTAAGCCTCAGGTGTCTTACCGTGAGACTATTGCCAAGGCCGTAGAGGCTGAGGGTAAGTTCGTGCGCCAGACCGGGGGTAAAGGGCAATACGGGCATGTTTGCTTGCGTTTGGAGCCTCTCGAACAAGGAGTCGGCTACCAATTTGAAAGTGCAGTAGTTGGCGGTAGTGTGCCAAAAGAATTTATAGCCTCGGTTGATAAGGGCGTGCAAGAGCAGATGCAAAGTGGTGTCTTGCTTGGCTACCCGGTTGTCGATGTCAAAGTGACACTGTTTGATGGCTCCTATCACGAGGTGGATTCCAACGAGATGGCGTTTAAAATTGCGGCATCTATGGGATTTAGAGAGGGTGCATTAAATGCTCCTTCTGTGTTGCTCGAGCCTCTTATGAGTGTTGAGGTCGAGACGCCCGAAGACTACATGGGTGATGTTATCGGTGATCTCAACCGTCGTCGTGGTGTGGTTCACGGAATGGAAGATACAGCGAGTGGTAAGGCGGTCAAAGCCGAAGTGCCTCTGGCTGAAATGTTTGGGTACGCCACCGATTTGCGCTCTGCAACACAAGGGCGGGCGGTGTACTCTATGGAGTTCAGCCAGTACAGCGAAGCTCCGAAAGCCGTATTGGAAGCTATGCGCAGTCGATACTACTGATATTTAGATATAAGACGGGCCATTTCAATCGATTTGGCTTTTAACTAGTTTGACAACCTTGAGGACAGCACAAGTGTCAAAGGAAAAATTCGAAAGATCCAAACCGCACGTCAACGTGGGTACTATCGGTCACGTTGACCACGGCAAAACGACGCTGACAGCTGCTTTGACAGTAGTTCAGGGTAAGAAATACGGCGGCGAGACGCGTGCGTTCGACCAGATCGACAACGCTCCGGAAGAGAAAGCGCGCGGTATCACCATCGCGACTTCTCACGTTGAGTATGAGTCAGACACGCGTCACTACGCGCACGT
>JBMYWE010000559.1:0-1909 GCA_049607125.1 Granulosicoccaceae bacterium
GGTCTTTGCGATACACCAGCATTTGCGTCCAGCCATCAACCGGCACGGATGCATAGCCGTCGTCGGTGGCTGCCATGCCCAGAGCGCCCGGGGCAAAGGTAGAGGCGCCCAGCTCTTCAATGACCTCTGTGGCTGCATCGGAATCGAGTATGCCCGCGTCTGTCCACGGCAGCGCGTACTGCAGTGGGTGGTAGATAACGTCGGGTAGGTCGCCGGCTGCAAAGGCAGCTGTGGCCCGTGTGCCCAAGTCTTTTTCGGTGACGGGGATTACTTCAACTTCTATGCCTTCTGCTGCTTTAAAGGCTGCCGCCATCTCTTGTTGTTTGGCCAGACGCTCGGGTTGTTCTTCGGTCGTCCAAAAGCGCAGGGTTTCAGCCGCCATGGCTTGGCTGGCCACCAACGGTGACAGGCTGGCCGCCAACACCAATGTGGCTAGTTTTCGTCGAGTGAAATGCATGGTTTTGCTCCTTAAAGTGACATCAGTCGTCGGTGATCAGTGGCGTAGTCGGGTCGCCAGTTGATGGGGTTGTAAATTTGCCGGTCCGTCAGACTCTCCCGGTATGAGCCGGGCGGCTTTTAATTCTTGGGGCTGCTCGATGAGTTGGTCTTCTATATTGGCCACGAGTAGCTGAGCGAGCGTTGCTCCTGCGTAGTGATTGTCTACTTCGAAGCTGGTGAGGCGAGGTTGTGCAAATTGGCCCTCAGGTATGCCGTCGTAACCGATCACAGAGACATCTTTCGCCAATTGCAAGTCCATGTCTTGCGCTGCAAGACAGGCCCCAAGTGCCGCACGATCCATGGCACACACAATGGCTGTGGGAGGGTTCTTGTGCAGCCAAAGCTGTGTTGCTGCCTCTTTGCCTTCCTCTTCTGTCACCGCCAAATGCGTGCATAGCTCTGGATCAAAAGCCAGCTGTGATTTTTCTAGGCCTTCAATAAAACCCTCGCGGCGGATGGCTTGGTAATTGGCCTCTGCATGGCCGCCTATGTAGGCGATACGTCGGTGACCAAAATCAGCCAGCCGTTGCACCGCCTGCTGCATTGAGTTCTCGCTGAGAATATCGAAACAGGGCACG
Source organism: Granulosicoccaceae bacterium (assembly GCA_049607125.1). Lineage (GTDB taxonomy): Bacteria > Pseudomonadota > Gammaproteobacteria > CALCKW01 > CALCKW01 > CALCKW01. The sequence goes on from JBMYWE010000559.1 coordinate 1,077, forward strand.
GGGTCAGAGGGGTCGCAACGACCGTAGACGACGTAGGGTATTTTTGATTCTCGCAACAATTTCATCCGCCCGTCTTGGCGATGGTTGCGGGGGATGATAAACCCGTCCACTTTGTGGTCGAGCAGCAGTTTGCGATGGGTATCCACCATGCCCGGCATGCCGACTGCTGTGGCCACGCTCAATGTCCAGCCGTGTTTGCTCAAATAGCGTGAGATCCCATCGAGAAAGTTTGATAGAAAAGGACGGTGGGTGTTACCGCTATCCATGTCCAAAACCAAGCCCACCGCGTAGGTGCGGCCACTGCGCAAACCGCGCGCCTGTGAAGAGGGGTGATAGCCAATTTTTAGGGCTCGGTCACTGACTAGGCGCTTAGTTTTGAGGGATATATCAGGGTAGTTATTGAGCGCGCGCGAGACTGTACTTTTGGAAAGTCCCAGATCCTTCGCTAGTGCCTGAATAGTAACTCTGCTCATAGACTCTGTTTGTTTTGAGGTTTCGAAAACGTGCAATAAACCTTCTGCTCAGTCAGTATAATTCATTCCGAAATCGGTTTCGGCAAGAGGAATTTAAAATTTTCCAGAATTTACACGGTCGTTGTGTTGAGCGGCTACTCGTGCGCCCGGGTTGGCGAAGAGCATGGGTTCGTCGCTAGGCAAAAAAGCGACGCCCGATAGTGAGCTACCTATAATTAGTCTTGCGTCTGCTTGGACTCGCCTCACTCCCACACAATATTGCGTTATGGCTCACTCGACCCCTCTGTTAGTTTTTACCGATCTCGACGGCACGCTAATCGACCACGACAGCTATACCTGGCTGCCGGCCAAGCCTGCGCT
>JBMYWE010000560.1:0-1908 GCA_049607125.1 Granulosicoccaceae bacterium
CGAGAATTGCGGGGCGGGGATTGCCCTTGGTCGGTTTGGATAGCGGTACTTTTGCAATCGCGCAAGCGGGCCTGATGGAGGGATACCGGGCTGTTGTTCACTGGCGGCACTTGGGAGAGTATGTATCCCGCTTTCCCAACTCGCCTGCGGTGAATGATCAACTCTGGCTTGTTGATCGAGATCGCGTCAGTTGTCCCGGCGGGGCCGCGGCCATCGAGCTAGCGGTGGCGCTGCTGACGCGCCACTGTGGCAGGCACCGGGCGCTTAAGGGGATGGCCGATTTGCAAGTGGAGGGACCTCGTGCGCAAGCGAATTTGTCGCATGACCTCGGGGTCGAGGATACGCGGCTCAATCGAGCGATCGAGCTGATGCAGGGCACGTTGGCACAGCCGATTACGTGTGCCAAGTTGGCGCAGAAGGTGGGGCTCAGTGTGCGACAGCTCGACCGCCTATTTCAAAACCACTTTAATCAAACGGCGCGCAGCTATTATATGCAGATTCGATGTCAACAAGCGCGGTGGTTGGTGGAACACAGCAACAAGTCTTTTGGTTTGATCGCCGACCAAACTGGGTTTTGCGATAGTGCGCATTTACTGCGAAATTTTCGCGCACAGTTTGGCGAGACTCCTGGCAGTTTGCGACGACAGGCTCAGCACAAGTTATCAAATGGTGTCAGAGCGTGAGGCAAGTAGACGCTTCAGTCATGCAATCGCTGCCGATTGCAAAGGTGAGTTCCGAGGTATGTGAAGCGCTGCAAGTGGGCAACGTCATATTGCAAGCTGAGCCAGGGGCGGGCAAAAGTACCGGCTTGCCTTTGTACTTATTAGGCGCGGGATTTGATGGAAAAATTCTGCTGCTCGAACCCCGGCGAATAGCGGCTATCAATGTGGCCAAACGACTGGCTTCCCAGCTGGATGAAAAACTGGGGCAAACAGTCGGGCTGCGCATGCGCGGACGCACAGAAGTGGGGGGCTCGACTCGGCTCGAAGTAGTGACCGAAGGTGTGTTAACACGGATATTACAAGCTGATCCTATGCTCGATGGCGTGAGCTTGGTTATATTTGATGAATTTCATGAGCGCAGTTTACAGGCGGATTTGGGGCTGGCGTTGTGTCTGGATGTGCAGCGAGGGTTGCGCGAAGATCTGCGCTTGTTGCTGATGTCGGCAACGCTCGATGGCGAAGCCTTGTGTGCGCACGTGCATGCACCTGCACCTATCGTTTGTCATGTGCGGCAGCACCCCGTTGATGTTGTTTGGTTGGGAGAGAGCAAAAGCCCGCTTCCTCAGGCGGTGAGCCGCGCGGTGATACGAGCTGTCGCTGAGCAGCGCGGCGACATTCTGGTTTTTCTTCCAGGGGTTGCAGAGATTGAGCGGACCGCTCTGCAGTTGCAAGGTCGTTTGAGCGAAGAGATTGAGCTACACCGATTACACGGGGCTGTGTCGTCGCAGGCGCAGAGTGCTGCCACAGCTGCCAGCGGTGCTTGTCGCCGGGTCATTCTGAGTACCAGCATCGCCGAGACTTCCATCACTATCGACGGCGTACGGGTGGTTGTCGATTGCGGGCTGGAGCGCCGCTCTAAGGTCGATGCGAATGGGGTAGAGCGGCTGGAGACGGTAACAGCTAGTCAAGCCAGCGCCACTCAGCGCGCCGGTCGAGCGGGACGGACTCAAGCCGGCGTTTGCTATCGGCTGTGGAGTGAGAGTACCCACAGCCGTCGAGCGGAGCGCTGGCAGCCGGAGTTGCTGCGAGCGGAGTTGTCGTCATTATTGATCGAGTTGGGGCAGTGGGGCATAGCTGAGGTGGATGATTTGCCTTGGGTTGATCTGCCGCCTGTCGCCGCCATCGACGGAGCTAAGCGTTTGCTTTGTCGTTTGGGGTTGTGGGCAAAAGACGGGCTTACGGCAGA
>JBMYWE010000561.1:0-1884 GCA_049607125.1 Granulosicoccaceae bacterium
CCCCGCCCCGCAATTCTCGCGAGCTCAGTATCAAGGCCCGTCGGCAACCCTTGCAAGCCAGACAAACGCCCTGCATGCACAATAAGGTAGTCCAAATCATTCAACTCGAGATCGGCTAGTGCGCCGTCAACCGCCATCTCTACACCACAACTGGCTTGCACTGGCTGTGCATCTATTGAACACAGCTGCCAACGACAGTGACGTTGTCGACTTAGGTCATCCTCATCAGCGGCATGTCTCAGAGCATCGAGAAATCCGCCCAAAGGCAATAAACTGAACTGCGGCAGAAGTAGTATCGCCACACTCAGCTCCGGCGGTTTAGATACCGCAACGTGATCGGTTATTTGCTTAGACATAATGTCTAAATTATACAACAAGCTTTTAACTACATCTTCTAATCTGTCCACCCAGCAGAGGAGATCAGCAAATGACCAGATTACAAAGCCGCGAATGGCATAGCCAGCAAAGCAATCAGCGTGTCGAGGAAATATGCTCCAGCATCGCAGACTGTTCGCTCACTTCGGTAGTTAAAAAGGTGGAATCTCTGGCCTTCGAAAACCGCGAGATACACGAGCAACAATGCATCAACCTCAATCCGGCAACCAACACCCTCAACCCTCGCGCGGAAACACTGCTCGCCAGCGGCATCGGCTCCCGGCCGTCGCTCGGCCATCCCGGGGAAAAATACGAGATGGGTCTAGAGGCGATCGAATCAATTGAGGTTATTGCAGCAGAACTCGCTTGCCGCGTATTTGACGCCGACTTTGCCGAAATCCGCGTCGGCTCAGGAGCGCTTTGCAATCTCTACTCTTTCATGGCTTGTTGCAAGCCTGGTGACACTATCATTGTTCCACCCGCAGCTATCGGTGGGCATGTCACTCACCAGAGCACTGGCGCTGCTGGACTATACGGGCTCAACATTATCGAAGCACCGGTGGCACAAGGGAGGTATACCGTCGACACCGAAGGCGTGCGTCAGTTAGCGGCAAAACACCAAGCCAAACTCATCACTATCGGGGGCAGTTTAAACCTAGAACACCACCCCATAGCTGAGCTGCGCGCCATCGCCGATAGCTGCGGTGCAAAGCTGTTATTTGATGCTGCGCATCTTTCTGGCCTGATCGCTGGGCGGCAATGGCAACAGCCCTTGTCGGAAGGTGCACACCTGATCAGCATGAGCACCTACAAAAGTCTTGGCGGACCAGCAGGTGGCCTGATTGTCTCTAATGATGCGGAGCTTATGGCACGCATCGACCAGATTGCTTTTCCAGGTTTGACGGCCAATTTTGACGCGGCCAAGAGTGCGGCACTGGCGGTAACTTTAGCCGACTGGTTGGACAGCGGGCGCGACTACGCCAAAGCCATGTGCGATACAGCCAGTGCCCTGCGCACAGCCTGCGCCGAGCAGGACCTACCGGTTTTTAGCCTGGCAAATAACGCCACGCCTTCACACCAATTTGCCCTCGAAGCGGCACGCTTTGGCGGCGGGCAACACATGGCCACCAAGTTGCGACAGGCAAATATTTTGACCTGTGGTATTGGTCTGCCAATCGCCGAGGTGTCAGGGGATATGAACGGCTTGCGTATCGGTACGCCCGAGCTACCGCGCTGGGGCATGGGCGCGCGGCACATGCCAACCATCGCCACATGGCTAGCAGACGCACTGTTCCAGCGCCGAGATCTAAAACAAATCGCCACGGAGGTCAGCAAATTCAGAGCTGAATTCACACACATCCACTACGCGATGCCCCCTGAGGCTTAGATGCAGTGGCTAGCGGCCACCGCCCTTTACTGTGTTTATCAATTTAGCTACACCTTCGATCTCGACCGACACAATATCGCCCTGCTTCAGGGCGTGCGTGCGGCCAGGGGTGCCCATAAAGA
>JBMYWE010000562.1:0-1882 GCA_049607125.1 Granulosicoccaceae bacterium
CCCCAAATAAAGCTCTCTTTGAGGTCTGGTTGTTTGTCGTCTGCCATCTTGGCACCGCCGACGCGCAAAAAACCACGGTGCTGTGGGCTGACAGCAACTTCAAGCTTTTCGGACTCGCTCTGGCGAAAAAATTGGAAGGCCGCCTGCCGCGCGGCGTTGATCAGCTCGGGGTCGATACCGTGGTTTTTGACGTATATAAACCCGACCTCCGAGCTAGCGCGGTGCAGCGCTTTGGCCACGGATTGCGGGTCACGTCGGTCGAGCAGCGGCGCAAGGTCGACCACCGGAATGGTGTCCGTTGTGTTTGTTGTGGGCGTGCTGTTCATGTTTGTCTCCACACCGTAAGGTTAGGCCCGAATGTTTCACTATTTTCACAATTTATCGCTAGTTTTTTATCGCCTAAAAAAAAATGCTTGCTGGGCTGCGTAGTTCGAGGCACGTGGGATCGGTAGCTGGTCAAAAACTGCGACACGTCCCGTAGCAAACACTCCTTCGAGAGCCACTAGAAAATCAATTTTCCACCTGAGCTTATCTGCCGGGTTGAAGCTCTTAGGCCGAGCGTCTATTGGGCTCTTAATAGTTGGGGCAACGGCACCCCTATGTCGCGACGGACTTCAAGGCCGTCGGGGTAATTGTGTTTGGCCAGTAGCTCGCGAATATCGGCGCGATCCAGAAAGCAAAAGTATCCGTCTTGCCAGTAGACTTGTTGGTCCATGGTTACCGTAGCATCGAAAACCGACCAGCATATTTCACCAGGGGCATAGTCGCCGCAAGTGTGAAAGTGTAGGTAGCGGGGGTTGGCAAACGCCGTTTTGCCCCAGCGCGAAGGGTCGCCGTGGGCGCTCACGGGGTAACTGATGCCGGGATTCATGCCCGCGTGCCAGGAGTGCACAGCCCAAGGGTCTATGTTAAATAGGCTAGCCACACGCTGGTAATGTCTGGTGGCGGCTCGAGCGGTTTTCTTGTCTCCTTGAAAGTCGACAATGCGACCTCGTTTTATAACGGCAAATATCGGCGCGTTTAAGTCTAGGGTGGCGTCGTCGTAGTTGCCGTTGCCGGTTGGCAGCAGCCAATGAGAGAGTGCGACAACGCCTTCTGCATCGCTGCAGAGCGTTGGCCTGGGTGCGCAAACTGGGAATCTGGTCATGGAGAAGTCGGGTGCTGTTCCCGCTTGTATGGCTGCTACGTCTTGTGTGCCGCATAAGTCGGTGCCGAGCGGGCACTGTATATGCCAAGTTTGTGCGGTTCCGCTCTCTTGTTCAAAACGTTTTTGTATCTCCCGCATCAGCTGAAATGACACGGTGGCGCCTGCGCTGCCAAGTGTGCCGATATCGAGCGCATAACACATAGTGCGCTTGGCGTGATTTTGCTGGGGAGAAAAACGCAGGGTATCGCCAATGCTGGCCATGAACAACACGTGGTCGAAGGTTTCCAGTGCTTGCGCTAATTCCAAGCTCAGGTGGGTGGCCTCGGCACCTTGCACTGGAATAAGCTGCGCCTGAGCCCCTAAGTCGCGGGCGGTCTCTAGCACGCACCTCGGTGCGAGAGCGTCGTAGGTGCCAAGGGCTGGGTCTTCAGAAACAATGGCGATACGCTGACCCGCTTGCAGTTTGACTGCCTCGGTCAGCAGGTTGAGAGCACCGTCTCTGGGTGAGAAGTTCATTCCGGCGGCCGCTGTTCGTAGTAGCCGATCACGTCCCCGGCCAGGCTCACACCTAGCCCGTTGAGCAAACGGTTGGCGTAGCAAAAATAGCCCACGACTTGATTGACCTCGAGAATCTCACCGTCACTCACGCCAGCTTGGCGCATGGTTTCGTAACGACCCAAACTAGTGTGGCCACCCTCACTAGTTTCATTGGGTGGTCGCCCCCCCTGACTTGCC
>JBMYWE010000563.1:0-1880 GCA_049607125.1 Granulosicoccaceae bacterium
GACGGAGATTTTCTTGCTAGTGAAAACCGTGACTCAGGCATAGATTTTTTCTGGTATGGTGAAAAGGTCACCGAAGGAGAATGGCACCTGCGAAACAAGTGAGATTCTGACTCTACTTGACTGAGCGGTAGAATTGCTCACAATCAAGCGAATTGAAAGATGGCGAAGCCGGACCCGTTGTTCGAAGCAACAGGCTACCCGGCCCGCCACCAGCTTCCCCAAGCCCAAGCATGGAGGCCCCGATGGCGTTTCGCCACATATATCGATATTTCTTGCGCATTCTGCGCGTTTGTATTTTCTTCATATTCCAGGTATGTAGGGTATCTACATTACGTGATCGTAACCCACTCTCATTATGGGACTTTCGGCAAGGTTTTTATCGAAATCTAACCTTGGCATCCGGTTTGCGTGAGGTACGACACTCAACTGCAGTAAGAGACTGCGTCTGGAGGTGTGTCTTGGAATGAGATAGCGCGGGAGAGCGCAAAAAAACGGGCCTGGTGGTGGAACACCGCGGCCCGTTGTAATTCGTCAGTTCGGTATCTGTCGAGAAACTATAGCCGAACATTCTGAAGCTCAATCAGGCCCCAGGCCCGACACGCGTATTGTGCGCGCCTAGCCGGTGTGTGTCAAGCGCGTTTTGTCGGTTGGAATAAAGGATTCTGACCCATGTGTCACCAAAAGGATTTCCATCGTGAGGAGTTTATAAATGCCGCTGCCCTCGTTGCTAGTCGTTTAGCTGAAAGGATTTGGGACCAAGGCCCAAGCGAATTGCTAGCCTTGTCCGATCCGCCAGATACGATCGACGAAGGCAAGCTTTATTCGATAGCCCAGGCGTGCAAGCTCCTGGAAATCAGCCGCAGTACGTTTGATCGCCGAGCCAAACAAGCTGGCATCAAGCGGGTAAAACGACTGTTGCCTACGATCCGCTATCGGAAAGTTGATATCGATAAACTCCGCCGATAGCCCACTAGGAGGTATTGATGGCTAGCGCTTCTGCGAACAAAAAAGGTCAGTTCAGTGTTCAATTCACACTGCATAAGAAGCGTTTAACCATCTATCTCGGCAAGGTCGACAAGCGGTGGGCTGAGGAATTTGCTCGCCACGTTGATCGCCTTGTTGACGCCTTTCGATTTCGCGAGCCGGCCAGCCGCAAGACTCAGCAGTGGTTGGCCGAGCTCGCTCCTGAATTTCGAGCGAAGTTAGCAAGTCACCAACTGGTACAATCTATTCCTGTCGGTACGATCGCCGAACTCTGCGCCTATGAGATCGAGAATGCCAAAGGCCAAAAGCCCAAGACCGTCGTGAAGTACCGCGATGCCGAGGCTAGCCTGGTCAAATTCTTCGGCTCCGATCGGCTTTTGCACCAGATCACACCTGGTGATGCGGAATCGTTTCGCCGCTGGATGCTCAAGCACGGTAGCCGCAAACCCAAGCCAAATGGCCCCCTGGCAGAGACCACAACGGACGTTCGCTGCAAGCAGGCACGTCAATTCTTCGCCACCGCAGTCAAGCATCAATGGCTCGACCAGAACCCGTTTTCAGATCTCACATTGGGATCCACGGAGAATCCCGATGCTCAGGAGTACGTGGGAGTCGACATAGTTGAACAACTGTTCCGTCACGCCTCACCACAAATGCAACTCTTCATCGCTTGCTCTCGATTCGGTGGCATCCGAGTCATGAGCGAGCTCAGGGTATTGCGCTGGGAGTGGGTGAATTTCTCCGAACAGACAGTCACCGTCAAAGCACCGAAGAACGAACGCTACAAACATAAGAAGTGGCGTGTCGTGCCGATGTACGATTGCTGGCGTCCTTACTTGGAGGCTGCATTCGAAGCGGCTCCCGAGGGTGCCGAGTACGTGATGCACGCAGATCGT
>JBMYWE010000564.1:0-1876 GCA_049607125.1 Granulosicoccaceae bacterium
GTATTCTGTAGCGCGGCCGTGGAGGGCGGTGTATTGGCGGCTTCCACCTCTAGAGAAGCTGCTGCGAGCTGCTCGGCGGTGTAGGTGGGTTGAGCTTGCCTGCTTTGCAGCTCCACCAATTGCGATATTTCCTTATCAGAGGGTTTTTCCAGGCTCAAAAAACGGGCAGAAACCCAGCCGTGGCCGTCGTCCCATTTAACCTTGGCCCAGTTGCCTCCGGGTGCAAAGTCCACCACATACAGGCGTGAGCCGGGGGAGGCGCTGCCGATGTCTTCACTTTGGCTGTTGTGTTCCGCGCGTACGTTCAGGGCACTACCCACACGTACATTGATGACGCGATAGGCCCCCAGCGGTTTCTCGGCCGCGTGGGCGGTACAAAATACGGATGATAAGGCCAGCGCGGTCGACAGCAGCAAGCCGCGGTTGCGCCGAGTGTGTTTAACTTTGTGGATCAATGATGGTTCCTCTCACCCAAATGTGCTCTTTGAGCATGACCTGTGATGTCCGTCACGTTGTTCGGCCAAATTATATGCCAGCATGCTGAGTTATCCACAGGCATTGTGCAGTAGATGCTCAAGTTTGTCGTGCGTTTCGTCATTGGATTGACAACATCGCCAATAATTCTCAATTACGGCGATCTTTTTTGGCAAAGTTAGCCAGCGCCAACTATATAACTAGGCCCTGTCGAAAGATTATAGAAGTTAGAGCTCAATTCGCCAATTTTGTGGCGCGATTTGGGCTGGCAGGGTTCGACCCAAAGTTTAAGGAGGCTGCTAGCGTGGAACCATCTTCAGTGTTTGCTTTGTTGATGCCAATGATGACGCTCAGTGCCGCTCCAAACATAGCGTTAGCCGAGCAAGAGATCGATCCTGTAGAGTTCGGACGTATCGTAGAGGTGATCACCCGTCGTGGTCGTGTGGATCAGTTGCACGCCAACCGTCTGCGCCTTAGTGACAATGTCTCCCTCGGAGGCGTCTTCAACTTCTTCGATGCTCGTGAAGATCAGACCTACACCCTCAATATCCGCATCACTTTTTAGTCCCTGCAAAGAAACTGCTCTTCGCGCGGTTCTGCTTTGCCCTCGATCCAGCTATCCTTGCTGTTGATATAAACACGCAATTGCCAGTGTGTGCACACGCCATCTGAGGTAAAAAGTGGAACAAAAAACCGTCAACCGAATTGTGGTGATCGTGGTCGCCTTCGCCATCTCTGCCCTGTTTTTGGCGATGGTGAGCAATTTCTTGGTCGCCATTTTCTTGGCCGGCCTGTTTTCAGCGCTCTTTAACCCGCTCTATCAACGGGTGCGCGCATCTGTCGGTGGGCGAGAGGCGGTGGCATCCTTGTTCACCGTATTTCTGGCACTGTTGTTTGTGTTCGTCCCGGTGTTGTTGGTGGCCCTAACCGTTATAGGTCAAGCGGTAGAGATCACCAATCACGCGAGACCTTGGATTCAGAGCACGTTTAGTGAGCCGGGGCAGATCAGCGCCTGGTTGAGTCACTTGCCTTTCTATGAGCAGTTATTGCCCTATCGAGAAATGCTGCTGGAGCATCTGGGTGGCTTTGTGGGCAGTCTGAGCAAAGCCGTAGTCGATCTCTTTCAGTCGGCGACGCTCGGCACAGTCAACGTGGTCATGACCGCGTTTATTGTGCTCTACACCATGTTTTTCTTTTTGATTGACGGCGACAAGCTGGTCAAGCTCATTTTGTATTATCTGCCGCTCGATGACCGTGATGAAGAGCTGCTATTGAATCGATTTACTTCCGTGTCTCGCGCAACCTTGAAGGGCACGGCCGTTATCGGCTTTTTGCAAGGGGGCATGGCGGGGCTTGGTTTCTGGGTGCTAGGGGTGCCGAGTGCACTGTTGTGGGCCGTTAT
>JBMYWE010000565.1:0-1846 GCA_049607125.1 Granulosicoccaceae bacterium
CCCCACCAACGTGTTCAACAAAACTCCCGTGGCCATCAAACCCGTGCCCAATTTGGCAAAGGTCTCGATGAGATCCACCCCACCTTGCTGGGCAGACTGAGCTAAAAGCTCGTTCAATTGCGGGTTAGAGCTAAGAAACTTCTGCCAATAGACGGCGGGATCTCCCAGCACCAAGTAAGTCAGTAGTACTAAAACTACTGCCACCCCCACACACGACAATGTCGCCAGCTCCAAGCTGACTGTCGCTCGCAGCACCAAAGCCGCGACCATTACGGGCAACCAAAAAACCACTGCACTGATAACGCCGAGTAATGGATGGGCAAACACCGCCCAAAACAACAACGAAGCACCCAACACCGAAATAACTAGCATCGGTGCGGCTGCACGCAGCCCGAAGCGCATCAAGTAGAGCGCGACAGCAGCATTGCTGAGCCAGACAATCGGTGGGAATGCCACCGAGAGTGTCAGTGCAGCCGCAGCAACCAGCGCAGCTTGACCGGGACCGCGGACGACAAATCCGGAGAGTGCACCCACGTCAGCTGCCCGCCCGAGACCTTAGTGGCCGTCGGTGTATGGCAAGAGCGCTAAGTAACGCGCGCGCTTAACTGCTGTGGACAGTTGGCGCTGGTACTTGGCCTTGGTACCCGTGATACGGCTGGGTACAATCTTACCGGTTTCAGTAATGTAGTTCTTCAGCGTGTCCAGATCTTTGTAATCGATCTCTTTGACATTCTCTGCAGTGAAACGGCAGAACTTACGACGACGATAAAAACGTGACATTTAATTTAATCTCCTGTGGCAACAATCAGGCGTCAGCCTGAGGGGCGGCATCGTCGGCGGGTGCTTCTGCAGTGTCGGCGCTAGCCTCTTCTGTAGATTCCTCAGACGAATCGGAAGACCGGTCTTTGTCGCGACGACCCCCAGCAGTCTCTTCACGCTTGGCAAGTAGAGATTGCTCGGTCACGGCTTCTTCACGACTGATAACCATATGACGAATCACGGCGTCGTTGAACTTGAACGCGCTGGTCAGCTCGGCGAGCGTGTCCACGGTGGTTTCGATGTTCATCAGCACGTAGTGCGCTTTGTAGATTTTGTCGATCGGGTAAGCCAACTGGCGACGGCCCCAATCTTCAAGACGATGGAATGTGCCATCAGCTTCGATCAGTGCGCGGTAGCGCTCGATCATGGCAGGTACTTGCTCGCTCTGGTCCGGGTGGACCATAAAGACGATTTCATAGTGTCGCATGCTATCTCCCTCTGGGTTTTGCCAAGCGGCGACTGCTTGGACAAGGAGTGGATGAAACAATCAAGTCTGACAGAATATTTTTCTTGACACAAGAAAAATTACTGAAATCACTTGATTTAGTTATTAATGCTTCGCTGGCGCACCGCCTCAAACAGGCAAACTCCGGCAGCGACCGACACATTCAAGCTCTGTACCGTGCCGGCCATGGGTATAGCAACCAATTGGTCACAGTGTTCCCGCGTGAGGCGGCGCAAGCCTTTGCCTTCACTGCCGAGCACCAGGGCCGTCGGTACCTGAAAATCGCAATCACAGTAGCTGAGTTCGGTCTCTCCAGCCGTACCGATTCGCCAGATGCCACGCTCGCCCAGCACCGCCAAACAGCGAGCCAAATTGCCAACCTGGAAAAAAGGCACAAATTCAGCCGCACCGGTCGCCACTTTTCGGGCGGTTGCGGTCAAGCCTGCAGCGCGATCGCGTGGTGCAATAACCGCGTGCACTCCGGCGGCATCCGCACTGCGAAGACATGCACCCAAGTTGTGAGGATCTTGCACCCCATCGAGCACCAATAACAGGGGTAACTTTACGGTATCCAACAAAGCC
>JBMYWE010000566.1:0-1828 GCA_049607125.1 Granulosicoccaceae bacterium
GCTTTGAGAGGCGCGGCGAGCGCTTGGGGCACGGTGTCTGGGATATGTTCTATCAAAAAGTCTGAAGGCAGCGGCTGGGTTAAAAGGCTCTCGCACAAGCGGTGGCTCAGATTCTATCTAGCTGCGCAAATCCCTAGGGCTATTACCCCTGTTTGAGAGCTCAATTTGAATGACGCAGATCTGAAACGTTGCATTTCCGGTGTGGCGCAATCGAGGTTCGTCGCCGATTTAGAGATTTTCAATAGGTAGACACAGTTCACACTTTTGTTAAAGATGGAGCAATCAAGAGCAGCTAGATCATTAGACTGCGTGGTTACCCCGAAGTAGAGAGTTAGCACATCATGCCAGTCGCCTTCACCATTGGTGATCGCCCGTTTGGGCTGCCCGCCCAGACGCCGTCCGTCGAACCATTTTCCCTTGTGCATGCCTGTGCTTCGGAGCCCAAAACTGTTGCTAAACGCTGTCTGAGCCAAATCCAGAGAGTGCCTGCTGATGTCACCTTCGGCTTGGTTTACGTCACTGCCGAGATGGGCCACAGTTTTGAAACAACTATTGAATTGCTGCGCCTTGAGTTGCCCAATGTCAATTGGGTGGGCGCCATCGTGCCGGCTATCTTTGCGGGTGAAAAGCAGTATCAGGGTGAGCCAGCTATGGCCATTATGCTGGGTAGTTTGGCACTGGATCAGTTCCGCATTATGTCTAGCAACCGCCGCAGTGTCGTCGGGCAGCTCGATCGCTTGAGAGCGTGGCGCTTGCGCAACGGCAGTTGCGACGCGATTGTGCATGGAGACGCCAATAATCAGTCCTTGGCCGAGATGGCGGATGAACTGAGCTGGTCGCTTGGCTCCGGTGCCGTTAGTGGTGGCCTGAATGCCAGTCGCCGCGAGAATCTGCAAGTGGCGGTTTCAGTGACGAGTGGCGGAATGTCAGGGGTATTGCTCGGGCGTGATATCTCCTTGCTCAACGGCTACGCCAGCGGCGCTGCTGCTCTGGGTTTGCCCCACGCGATCACGGCTAGCCGTGGCAACGATGTGCTTGAATTAGACCACGAGCCCGCTCTCGATGTGCTTTTTCGCGAGGCGGGTGAGTTGCTGGCACGTGATCCACAGAGACTCGCGGGCTTTATCTCTGCAGCCTGCGGTCCTCACCCCGGAGAAGGCCCTGCCTACCAGCAACGCCGCTTTGTAGAGCTCAACCTCGCCGACCGCAGTTTCAGACTAGACGATCTATCCACCAAATTGGATTGTTTGCGTTTCTACCGTCGCGACCCTCTGCTGATGCGCCAGAGCTTCGATAAAATGTTGATTGATTTGAATCGTCGTCTCGATGGTCGTGCAGTTCGTGCGGCGATCTTGATCTCCAGTGCACCGCGTCAAGGCGGCGTCGATGAAACGGCGGAGGAGCTGACGACTATTCGCTCGTTGTTTGGCAATATACCCCTGCTGGGTTATCGTTCCAGCGGCGAGATATATAATGGAGCTCGCCTCGGCAACAGCAGCGTACTGAGCTTAATCGTCTAGCTCTCCATAGCGTGTTGGCGACAATGCGCAATAGGGGACAAGCATGCAGTACAGCGCTCTCGGCCAGACCGGGGTTCAAATTAGCGAAATTTGTCTGGGCACGATGACTTTTGGTGAGCAATGCGATCTCGCACAAAGTCATCGCATTCTCGACCGCGCGCTGGAGCATGGCATCAACTTTCTCGATGCCGCAGAACTCTACCCCTCTCCCATGCGTGCCGATACCTGCGGAAGAACCGAGCAGTATATCGGTGAGTGGCTTGCCGATCGGGGAGGCCGGGATAAGCTGGTGATTGCAACAAAGGTCG
>JBMYWE010000567.1:0-1819 GCA_049607125.1 Granulosicoccaceae bacterium
TACAATAATATTCAAACAGGAATCAACCGTTCGACAATAGGTCGGTTCCGCATCCACACCCCACGAGGTTTAGATGCAAGCCAAATACAATAAAAATAAAGGCTTCTCGATATTAGAAATCGCCATCGTATTGGTGATAATTGCTGTTTTTGCATCCACAACTTTGCCCAAAATACGTGGCAGCTTAAAAAGCGATACAGTGTCCATCGCCAGTGTAGCTGGTGAGTTCGACAACACGGTTCGCCAAGCGCGAGCTCAATGGTTTGCCAATGGCCAGAGCGGCACTGGGCGCATCGAGGGCTTTGGAGACGGGCTTGTCTGGTCGGGTGATCGTGGCTGGCCTGTGGGTCACAACGGCGCTACGCCCCCCAAAAACTTGACTGCCAATGCTTGCGCTGACGTCTGGAATGGCATTATGCGCGACAAAAAGAGCCCCCGAGTCACCATTGAAGACGATGCCCCTTGGCAAGCACAGTCGGATGGCCAAGCCACTTGTCGTTATGTTGCCCAACTGGGGCAAAACCAGCGGGTGATCAATTACAACACGCGCTCGGGCAAGGTGAGTTACCAGTAACTCTTCTGGCAGTGGCGCAGTGACGCGACTGCCCTGCTACCGAAGCGAATGCGCGGCCACCGTGTGGCAATGACCGCTGGCCAAACCGGGCTCAGATTGTACTGTCGGTTTTTAGGGAGCGATTTTCATCACCTTAGCAACGTCCGCCAAAGCTTCGCGCACCGTGACATTGTCGGCCGCCAATACATTGATATGCCCCATCTTTCTGCCAGCCCTCGCCTCAGCTTTGCCGTATAGGTGAAGCGCACTGTGAGACAGTGCAAGCACGCCGGGCCAATCGGGATCGCCGTCGACCCAGGCATCACCCAGTAAGTTCAGCATCGCTGCCGAGCCCTGAACCCGCGTGTCCCCAAGCGGCATATTGCACAGTGCTCGCACCTGTTGATCGAACTGACTACTGGCACAAGCGTCTTGGGTATAGTGGCCACTGTTGTGAGGGCGCGGAGCCATCTCGTTAGCTAGCATGCGCCCGTCCGAGCCGATAAAGAACTCTAAGGCCAATACACCGACGTAGTTAAGCGCCTCAAGCAAGCGCACCGCACAATCCTGAGCCTCTTCCAGTCGGGCCCTAGTGAGCTGAGCTGGCACCACAGTGGTGTGCAAAATGCCATTGCGATGTACGTTATCACCGGGCGGATAACAAGCAATTTCCCCCCTGTCGTTGCGCGCCGCGACCACGGATATCTCGGCGGCGAGATCAATGCGCTGCTCTAGTACACAGGCCACTGCACCAAGCTCCGCGAAGGCCTCACGAACCGCTTTTTCGCTGTTGCACACGCGCTGCCCTTTGCCGTCGTAGCCCAAGGTTGCGGTTTTGAGAATACTGTGTGGGCCTATGGCAGCCACCGCGGGAGCGACGTCTGCCTCGGTTTCCACTGCTTGCCAGCGCACGGTTTCAACACCCGCTTTGGCAAAAAACGTCTTCTCAACGCGGCGATCTTGCGCTACTTCCAACGCGTCAGCACCTGGCGCCACACGAGTTAGAGTTGCCAAGCGACGAAGTGAGTCGGCTGGCACATTTTCGAACTCAGTGGTGACGGCGGCGCAGGCCTCAGCAAATTCATCCAAGGCAGCGACATCGGTGTAATCAGCGCACAAGTGCTGGTGCGCAATCAACCCTGCAGGAGACTCTGGGTCGGGGTCGAAAACAGCCACCATATAGCCCTGACGAATGGCTTCTAAGGCAAACATACGGCCCAGTTGCCCACCGCCCATAACACCCAAAAGCGAGCCGGGCAGGATAAT
>JBMYWE010000568.1:0-1799 GCA_049607125.1 Granulosicoccaceae bacterium
CGCTGTCGTGGCTTATCAAAAAGCCTAGGTCGCTGTCGCTGTAATCGTAGCTCAATCGAACCGGGGCACTAAAGCCACGCAACAGCGAAGGCATAGCTGGCTGATCGACGCCTTCAAAGACAAAGCTCTGCTGCGATTGCTTGACGTCCAGAACCGCTTCTTCGGCTTCAACTAACGATTGGTCGGCGATCGTCATTCTCTGCACGCTACCATCGTGTCGCAACAACCCCAATTTTACGGGGATATGCATGGCTTGCGGATTGGTCTGCTCCGAGGTGGAGCTCAGCTTTTGCTCAAAATTCAGGCGCAGCTGCTGCGCCGCTTGATCGTAGTGCGAAGAAACAAACAAGGACGGCGTGCCCAACTGGCTATACCAGAGCCTAAACTGCTCAAGGTCAACACCGCTGGCATCTTCCAGCGCTTTGACAAAATCCTCGCAGGTGACTGCCTGTCCGTCGTGCCTTTCAAAATACAAGTCTAGACCTGCTCGATACTTATCGGCACCGAGCAAGGTGTGCATCATGCGAATCAGCTCTGCACCTTTCTCGTAGATAGTGACGGTGTAGAAGTTGTTGATCTCGATGTAGCTCTCTGGGCGCACCGGGTGTGCCATGGGGCCAGCGTCTTCGGGAAACTGCCGCGCGCGTAGTAATCGTACATCTTCAATGCGCTTGACTGCTCGCGAGTTGCGATCTGCACTGAACTCTTGATCACGGAACACCGTCAGACCTTCTTTGAGGCTGAGCTGGAACCAGTCTCGGCAGGTGACGCGGTTGCCACTCCAGTTGTGGAAGTACTCATGAGCGATAACTGATTCTATATTTTGAAAATCCGCATCGGTCGCTGTCTGTTGATCGGCGAGTACGTATTTGGAATTAAATATGTTGAGGCCCTTGTTCTCCATCGCCCCCATATTGAAATCGTCGACGGCAACAATGTTAAAAACATCTAGGTCGTAGCACAGCCCATAGACTTTCTCATCCCAAGTCATAGAGTGCTTGAGTGACGCCATCGCGTGATCACAGCGGTGTGCGTTATGTGCCTCGGTGTAAATGTTGAGCGCTACATCTCGCCCTTCACGGGTTTTGAATCGATCGCTGACACAAGCCAAGTCGCCAGCGACCAAAGCGAACAAATAACTGGGTTTGGGGTGCGGGTCTTCCCAGACGGCCGTGTGTTTGCCGTCGGCAAGGTCGCGCATCCCCGCTGGGTTGCCGTTGGACAGCAACACCGGATAACGAGTCTTGTCGGCTGTGATTTCAACCCGGTAGCGCGACAACACATCGGGACGGTCGAGAAAGTAAGTGATGCGGCGAAAACCCTCAGCCTCACACTGGGTACAGAAATTACCTGACGACTTATACAAGCCCTCCAGAGCGGTATTGCTCTGGGGTTCGAGTTCGGTGGAAATCTCCAGCACACAGGCTTCGGGTAAGACATCGATCTCGAGGCTAGCGTCGTCACGACGATACGCCGACTCACTCATCGCCACCCCATCCAGAGCAATCGAGAGCAATTTGAAGCTATGGCCATCTAGCCGCAAGGTGCTGCCCCCTGCCGCCGGATTTTTACGCAGCGCCAACAGGCTGTGGCAAAAGCTTTTCTCTTCTCCTAACTCGAAACGCAGTTCAACTCGATCAATCAGATAGTTAGACGGGGCGTAGTCTTTTAGGTAGATGGTTTCTGCGCTGCTGTGTTGGCTCATAGGTCGATGATAGTGCTAGCTAGGGTGATGGAAGTACACCCCAGCCGACAAGGCTCCGTTAAAAGTGTGGGATGGCGCTCCGCTGTGCCATCGC
>JBMYWE010000569.1:0-1793 GCA_049607125.1 Granulosicoccaceae bacterium
TGTCACCCGCCCATATTCAACGACGAAACAGACCCCACTGCACAAAAAGACTATTTCGGAGGCATTGCCGCTAAACAACACATTATTTGTGGTCTACACCAAGGGCCTGAAGAGCACTACGCCTTGTGCGAAGCGATTGCCCGAACCATATACAAGCCTGTAATGCGCGCTCATCGCTGCACCATAGAACAAATGGCCATTCTAGAACCCGGCCTGTCCGAGTCGGTGGGTGCCACTTTTGCGATGGTCTTGGCCGAAGCCACCGATGAAGCCGTGCGCCGAGGCGTGCCACGTCAAGCAGCCGAAGATTTCCTCTTAGGGCATTTAAGCATTCTACTCGCGGTCGCTTTTGGTCGTTTTTCGGATGGTTGTCTTTTGGCAATAGAAGAGGCACGGCCCGTGATTTTCAAGGACAACTGGCTTGAAAAAATATTCGATCCAGCTGCAATTAAAGCCTCGGTAGACGCGATATGTAAATAATCAAACTAAACCCGACATCGCACACCGCCCGTTCAACTGCGCGTACCGGAATAAATTCGAACCCACAACATCTTCCCTGTGGGTTCGAATTCATTCAAACAGCTGAGGGCATTGTTGTTCAGCTGCGCGTCCCGGAATCATCCGAACTCAGAGACAAATCAGTCGATATACAGCACATTGTCGGCTGCCAAAAGCTCCTCCGTGCCTGGAAACAACTTCAAACCCGCTGCTACTTCGGCATCCAGAGATTTCTCCAGCTTAACGATATGCACCAACTGCGCGATCACCGCGTCAATTTGCGCATACGGCACCACCACTACACCGTCTAAATCGGCAACAATCATATCGCCGGTCTCTATTTGCCGACCGCCCATATTGATGGGCAAACCCACCTTGCCCGGGCCTTCTCCCGCCGGAGAATTGGGATTGATGCCCGTGCACCACACCGGCAGGCCAATCTCGCGGATGCCGAGTAAATCGCGCATGGGGCCATCCACCACATAGCCCGCCGCGCCGTTGTTGCGCATCAGCCCCGCCATGCGATCACCGGAGGCCGCGCAGCCCTGATAGCCACCAAAGGCCGCCATCACGATGTCGCCGGGCTCTATGGAAGGCAATGCAGCGACCAACGCGAGCAGATCGCCGGGGCCTGTGTCCACTGTCAGGGCTGGCCCTACTGCCGTGCAACCCAATTGATTGCCGTCGCCGAGGGGTTTGATTTGCGGGTCCAGCGCGCCTATGCCATTCATGGCGTCCACCACAAAACTGGTGGGCATGTCTTTGAAGGCCGCTACTTGCTCAGCAGTAGGACGGCGCAGGTTCTTTTTGATGGTGAGTTTGGGTGGGGCTTCGATCATGTGGCGCTCCTGTGTCAATTGGCCTTACACGGAGCTTACCACAGGCGCAGGGCTGGCTTATTGCAGTGTGTCGCCGCTGTCAGCACCTGCCAACAACGCCGTCAGGTCAATCTCGTCAAAGCTGTAGCGCTCGCCGCAAAACTCGCAGTCCACGTCGATCTGCCCACCGGACTCCAGCAGCAGTTCGCGCGCATCCTCAGCGCCCAAGCCAACCACCATGGCACCGCAGCGCTCGCGCGAGCAACCGCAGCTAAAATCCACATGGCGAGGATCGTAGAGGCGCACATCTTCCTCGTGGAACAACCGCTTGATCAGCGTCGGCCCATCGGTGGACATCAGCTCCTCGCCGAACACCGTGCCGCCCAGCGCCTCGGCGCGGTTCCAGCCCTCGGCGTCGTCCTCGCCAGGCAGGCGCTGCAACAACAACCCCGCGTTGCGGCGGCCGTCGCTGGCGAG
>JBMYWE010000570.1:0-1787 GCA_049607125.1 Granulosicoccaceae bacterium
AGTCTGCATGGTGACATATAGAGGTTTTTGTAGTACTTGAGATGGTATGGTTTATTCGCGGCGCTTGGGCACGTGCCGCTGAGTTGTTTTAGAGCCTGTTCAAGATTTCTGTGCGTTAGTTGTCAGCGGGATTTTGAACAGACCCGTTAGTGCAATGACGGCGATTGTCGCCAGTTGCGAGAGAAGTGCGAGCTGAGGAATCGCATTTGATCACCTCGAATTCTCAGTGAGTTCACCAGAGCCAGATACTCAGCTCTGTTTGGACGGTAGGGTACGGCAAGTAGTGGCATGTCGCAGGCCTCTGGAGTGCGATCGCCCTTTTTTTGGTTACAACGTCGGCAGGCAGTGACTAAGTTGGTCCAAGAATCTTTACCGCCTTTGGAGACAGGTATCACATGATCTCGGGTGAGGTGTTCAGCGGAAGAGCGCTGGCCGCAGTAGAGGCAGTGATAGTGGTCTCGGCTGAACAGAGCGCGATTGTTGAGATTGGGTGTACAGTCGTTGTAGCGGTTTACCGGCCCGTGAGAAGCGACAACCCCGTGAAGAATGGCACTGGATTGATGCCCGCTTTGGCGGTTGGTGCCGCCGTAAACCTCCGCCACTGGTGGGCCGTATGTCCAAGCGATCATCTCGCGACTATATAGGCAGATAGCTTCTTGCCAATTCAACCATTCCAAGGGCGTGCCGGCAATATTGAGCCTGAGAATACGAAGTCTGCTGAGGTGATCCATATGACGGCTAATCCTGGGTCAGTGGCCATTGTTGGCTCAAATACTTGGCTTGTCGGTTGATTGTCTCTGCGTAGAGTGTGTCGCTTATGATTTGGGCGAGTTTGGTGGCGCCCCCGAGTTTTCAGAACGGGTTCAAAGGCATTGTAACCTGTTGTATGGTAGTTGGGCTTGAGATTACCTGTGACCGGAAGTCGATCTTGGATAAACAGTTAGAACACGCAGATACCTGCATCCCATGGCACTACAAAGTCCGGCGTTCGGCGCGTGCGAAGCGGATAAAGTTAAGCTTTGCCTCGAGCACTGGGTTGGAGTTGGTGCTGCCACGTCGGGCTTCTTTACAAGATGGCTTGGCGTTTATGCTGACGCAACAAGACTGGATACAATCCCTTGCTGATCGGCACCAAGTTGATCTGCAATCGCCACCTGAAGCGCCTCCTATTCCCGAGTCCATTCTTCTCAAGGCGACCGGTGAGCACTTTGCGGTTGTAAGAGGCAGTCGTTTGGGGTTGCTCGAGCGGAAAAACGAGCTGGTACTTAAGGCGACGCCTGAGCAGGCACCGTTGTTGTTGCAGCGGTGGATGCTTTTCAAGGGGAAACAGGTGTTGTTGCCCTGGTTGGCAGCGTGCTCTTTACGTACGGGCTTACCCTATCAGAGTGCAGGAGTGCGCAATCAGTCGAGCCGCTGGGGCAGTTATTCTAGCCGGGGAGCGGTCAGTCTCAATTGCAGGTTGCTGCTGCTAGAACCAGAGCAAGTAGAGTATGTGCTTCTGCACGAACTGAGTCACAGTGCGCACATGAATCATTCACCCGATTTCTGGCAGTTGCTCGAGTCTGTGTGCGACAACGCGCGAGCACTCGATCGCTCGGTAGATCTAGCCGCACGGCAAGTCCCCGAGTGGATCAGCTATAAACCCTAATACCTTGTGCTGGACGAACCGTGCTCGTCGCTTTTGGGTTCTGAAATAATTTGCTGCCCGCCCATGAAGAACAGGTAATCCAGCCTCGCCAACCGATGACGTAAAAACCAGACGGCCAATACGCAAGTTATGATGCTGG
>JBMYWE010000571.1:0-1780 GCA_049607125.1 Granulosicoccaceae bacterium
GTGGAATGTCGGTGACCTTTTTTATGTTTTTGATGTTTTGGGTACCGCACGAAGACCAACCCGTGCCCATTTTTGAAGACTGGGTTGCCGCGATGAGTTCTGGGCCTCTTGCACTTAAGGTAGCCATCGTGGTCGCCTTGGTTGGCATCGGCTTTTTTGTTGTGCGCCATGCTCAGTTGTTGGTGTGGAACATAGGTGAGTGGCAAAAATGGAGAGCCAGCGGAGCACCTGAACAAGTGCGAGGCACCAACGCCCACACGCAACAGCTCGCCATTCCGCTTACTTTCGCCATGGCTATTAATGTTGGTTTTATTGTTGGCTTGGTTTACGTTCCCAAGCTCTGGACGATTGTCGAGTATCTTTTTCCCGCTGCCATGATCGCTTTCTTGGCCGTTGGGGTGATGGCGGTGCGTTTGTATACGGACTTCTTTGCTTCAAGCTTGGTGGACAAGCGATTTGATGTCGAAGCTAACAATTCTTTAGCGCAAATGATGCCGAGCTTTGCATTGTCGATGGTAGCGGTAGGTTTGGCCGCCCCGGCAGCGCTCAGCCACAATGCAACCGTCGTCGGAATTGCGGTGGCTTTGTCGGTGTTCTTCTTTGTCGCTTCGGTGTTACTCGGTTTGTTCAATTTTGTGGCTGGAATGAGCAAACTCTTTGAAAAGGGTGCAACGCTCACCACTTTGCCAACGTTGTGGGTGTTGATTCCAATTCTAACTGTACTCGGCATTGCCACCTTGCGGCTGGACCACGGGTTGACGCATACCCTTGAGGTGACTGCCGATGGAAAACCATTGCTGTTTCTATCAGTGATTTTTGGTGCTCAATGGGTGATTGCTCTGCTGGGCGGCGCAGTGATAAGTCGGATGGATTACTTTGGCAAGGTAATGTGTGGTGAAGAGAACTCTCCTTTGACACTGGCCACTATTTGCCCAGGAGTTGCTCTGGTGGTGATGGGGCACTTCTTTCTCAACAAAGGTTTGGTTTCAGCTGGGGTTATTGAAAAATTTGGCATCAGCTATCTGCTCGTCAGCGCGGCTTTGATAGCCTTACAGCTATTGACGGGGTGGTTTTTGTTGAAACTCACCCGCACCGAAAAAAAAGACAACTCTCGTCTTCAGGCCAGACCCGCTTGAAGTTGAGGCGCGGCATGAGAAAACCTCCTGCTCAGTAAAGCAGGAGGTTTTTCAGTTTTGGGCTAGTCGATTGCGGCCGTGGTTTGCAGCAGACTGTGAACCTCATTAACCGCTACTGAGAGCATGGCAAAGTCTGTGGCCCCGGCCGCTTTTACTTCACCCATCAAACGATGGTAGGCCAGCTGGTCCGCCTCGCCAATCGTACACCAGTGTTTGAGCCGTGCTTTGGCGGACGCTTTTCCTTTTTTACAAGCTAGCACCTCAGCGGTGAGCTTGCGTTGTTGGTTGTGTAAATCTGCGCGCAGGCGAGATTTGGCCAGTGCATGCCAGCGATTGCCAACAGCAAGCTCCGATATCTGATCGCGCAGCCACTGCAACTCTAGTGTGGCCCCCAGTTCGAAGTAGATTTCGGCGACCATCTCCACATCGGCTTCGCCGTTGTGCGCCACTTCGCCCACATCAAAAGCAGAGGAGAGCGGTATGACATTGGCCGCCGTTACTGCAAGTGCTTCTGGCACGCCTTGGTCGATGTAGTTTTTCACGCGACGATTCAGCGACTGTTTGTTGTCTTTGGTCAGTGGACCGGGCAATGCCTCGCTGAGGGCGAGGATGTCGCGGCGATACAGTAACACCACGTCTCCGAT
>JBMYWE010000572.1:0-1770 GCA_049607125.1 Granulosicoccaceae bacterium
GGTCTCGGCTTGCTGGGAGCGGCTTGCTCAGGCGTCCCGATGTAGATAAAGCCCGCCACTAAGTCCTTGTCGGCAGCTTTTAATAAATCTTTGACAGGTGCTGTATTACAGTAAGGTCCCGACAGCCAAACACAGCCGTACCCCATGGCGTTGGCGGCTATTTGCAGTTGTTGTACGGCGGCACCTGTGGATAGGATCTGTTCAAACACGGGCACTTTGGGCAAATCTTCAATGATGTGCGTGAGACAAGCGATGATCATGGGCGCACGGAGCGGTTTGGATTCCAGTAGTGCCGCCTTATCATCACTAAGAGCTGGGTCAGCGACTTGTGCGGCCTGTCGTAGTGCTTGACCCAGGCGCCCTCTGGCCTCGCCCTCAATGGCCACAAAGTGCCAGGGGCGTAGCTTGCCATGGTCCGGGGCGCTCAGTGCGCAGCTGATTAAAATCTCGAGTTGTTCGGTGGAGGGTGCGGGTTCAATCAAGGTGTTGGCGGCGTGCGAAGCACGACTAACTAATGTGTCGATTAGATGGTTCACGGGAAATTTCCCCAAAATTTAGGTTGATAAAATACTCTTTTCTGCTTGGCCGCAGGCTTTGCAAATCCTGCTACATATTAGCTTTGAATGGATTTTTGCAGTGTACATTGCTGTTCCTTTGCTGGGGCTATGGCAATGGCGTGTGCAGCATTAGAGCCAACTAATAGCGAGATTGATGAATGAACGAGTCTGGGGTGCATTATCGCCTGAGTGTACTGGATGCGCACGCGCATCTTTTCGAGGTTGAATGTCGGGTAGGTGTTGAGGCAGGTGAGCACAGCTGGTCTTTGCCCGATTGGATTCCTGGCAGCTATATGATTCGAGACTTCGCCCGCCACATTGTAAAGCTTGAGGCTTGTCTTGATGGTCAAGCTCTGGCAATCGAAAAACGCGATAAAAGCAGTTGGTACACCAGAGTTGAGCAAGCGGGTGAGCTGATATTGACCTATCAGGTTTACGCTTGGGATCTGTCGGTCCGCGGTGCTCATCTAGATCAGACGCACGGCTTTTTTAACGGCACCAGTGTCTTTGTCAGCGTCGCGGGCACGGAATCACAGCCACATATTATGCAGCTAGCAGCAAGCACTGAACTGCCCAATTGGCAGGTGGCGACCGCCATGGAGCCCGTGTCGGTTGACCCATCTGGCTATGGTTCCTATCGCTCCAATGACTACGATGAGCTGATTGATCACCCGGTAGAAATGGGGACTTTTGAGCGACTTCATTTTGAGGCTTGTGGCGTCCAGCATGAGCTGGTGCTGACAGGGCTTTATCATGCCGACCTTGAGCGGGTATGCCGCGACTTAAAAAAAATATGCGAAGCACAGATACGTTTTTTCGGTGAACCGGCGCCGATGCAGCGTTATGTGTTTTTAGTGATGGTGGTGGGTGACGGCTACGGGGGATTAGAGCATCGCGCTTCAACGGCGTTGGTTATTGGGCGAGATAACCTGCCTATCCACGGTGAGTCAGGGGTCAGCGAAGCCTATCTCAAGTTTCTTGGGTTGTGTAGCCATGAGTACTTCCACACCTGGAATGTCAAGCGCATTCGTCCGGCTGAGTTTGTTCCTTTTGATCTTAGTCGTGAAGTTTATACAAAGCAGTTGTGGGCTTTTGAGGGCATCACACGAAACGGGCACTCTTATTGCTCAACTGGGTGTGGGTTCAGTTTTACTATTTTCTACAAAAGATTTTACGAAATCTACCCATCGGTCTAACGTAAACTTATCATTGG
>JBMYWE010000573.1:0-1753 GCA_049607125.1 Granulosicoccaceae bacterium
ACGCTGCTCACCAGCGACTCTGCAGCTGTTTTCCATTGACCGGCCCAAGTCTTCAGTTGGTAATTAAGCATCGACTTATGCCCCTGGTTTTACACGCCAGTAGCCTATCTGAGGATCACGTCGGCCTCCTTCTCAACTATATTCTTTCCATCACCCAATCACATAACAGCCAACAAGCGCTCTGACCAAAGGACTGAACAGCACCCATGACAGATATTTTGGTCGACCCGCTTGTCTGGATGGCAGCAGCACTGCTGATAGCCATTATCTCGGCTGCTTTTCTCAAACACTGCGCCCGCTGCGCCGTGCTGCTGACTGTATTGCTGTTGCTGCTCTGCGGCTTGGCCAGTCCTCTTTTCGCCAACCGCTGGCTCGGCACTCTAGAAGACCAATACCCCTCCGCCGCTTGTACCGAAGAGGCGCAAGAAATACCAACCGTGGCACTGGCAGGAGGCTTTCACGGTGGGTACAGCAATCTGGGCCTCGCACAGCGCCTGAGCAACGCCAGTAAAAACCGCGCCTTGGCGGCCGCCGCCATGGTGCCCGAAGGGGGAACACTGATTCTCAGCGGCGGCTCGATAAGGCCAGAGCGCCCTAAAGAAGCAAACGCCATGGCCGAGTTTATCGGCCCCTTACTCGCGCCCAATGTTCAGCTAAACCTAGAAGTTGATTCCAGAGACACACGCACCAGTGCCATCGCCGTTGGCCAAATGATGGATAGTTTAGGCTTAGCGCGCGACGTGGTGCTGGTATCCAGCGCGGCCCACATGCCCAGAGCTGCAGCCGTTTTTAAGGCCCAGGGCTTTGAGCTATGCGCTCACTCGGTAGATCCTCTGCAGGCCACCGTCGATGCCTGGACTGCAGCGCTACCCCGTGTGACCGCCATTCAAAAGACTAATCAAGCCATTCACGAGTGGGTCGGCATACTCTTTTACCGCCAGCAGGGCTGGATCTAAAAGCGCTTTTCCATCAGAAAGTTCGTCAGCTTTTGCTCACCAATGTCCACGCGCTGCTCTCGCACCAAAGCAAAACCAAAATGCGCAAAAAAAGGCCGCGCTGTGATGCTGACATGTGAATAGCAGCGCTCGAGGGAGCGCCCCTGTGCCTCGAGCAGAATACGCTCCATCAAAGCGCGCCCGACACCGCAGCCTTGAAACGCGTGGTGACAAAAGAAGTGATCAATCAAACCGTCGGGTTGCAAGTCGGCGTAGCCGACGATGCGCTGATCAACACAGGCGACATAAGGGTTCATGCTGCGCATCTTCTCAGCCCAATACTCTGGCTTAACACCCTCTGCCGCCCACGCCTCCACTTGCGCCTGACTGTAGTCACGCACATTCACCTGCCGGATCGTATGAAAGAACACAGACCACAGAGCGGCAGCATCCGACGGCTCAAAACACCGAACAATCATGTGAAGCTGCTCGCTTTAGCATTTATATCAGTAGTCAAATTCCAGCTGCTCGTATACCCACTGGGCGTTCTTCCCTGCAATGGATTCGTGATTGAGCAGGTAGTGAAAGGCCGATTGATCGATGGCTACAGCCGCTTGCATGTCACCACCGCTCTCTAATATGGCCACTACCTGCTCTTTCAAATACACCAGATAATCATAGGTATTGCGGGTCGCGGTAGCCAAATCAGAGGGCGCGCCGTGGCCAGGAACAAGTTGCTCAGGCTCAAAACTGGCCATTTGCTCGAAAACATCTATCCAGCTCAAAATATCCTGTGCTGGCCCAACACCCAACATGCG
>JBMYWE010000574.1:0-1746 GCA_049607125.1 Granulosicoccaceae bacterium
TCGCATGATGCTCAACATGTTCGGTACGGGCGAGAGCCAGAATCTGGTGCAGATGTTATTGGAGGCCGCAAATTCACCAGTTGTTCTCAATTGGCCTGAATTAGCGAGGAGCCTGTTACGTCGTTTGCGAACTGAAGCACTCGATATGCCTGCGAGCGCGCCGCTACATAGCTTGATATCGCAGTTGGGTCGACACCCCAGGATAGGTGAGGGGCAAGAAGAGCAGCTGAACTCGTCTGTTGATGTCATCGTGCCGATGCGTCTGCAGACGGGGGAGGCAGAGTTATCATTGTTTTCCATGATTGCTCAGTTCGGGTCGGTGCAGGAGGTCACTTACTCGGATACCCGACTGGAGTTGTTTTATCCTGCTGATGCGGCTACGACCGCATTTATGCGCTCGATAGGGTCGGTTCAGAAGGCATGAATGCGGCTGTAACCCAGTCATACTTTGAGTGCGTATGAGCCACTACGCCCGATTTAATCTTGCCGCCAAACCCTGCGGCACCGTTTATGGACGGGCACTAATTAGAAAATAGCGTCTAGTTCTTTGAGGTCAGTATAGAAATTGGCCTTGATCGTCTGGTTCACCGTATTCAACAGTGCACGGTTTTTCGTCCGCTGGGCGATCTTGCGGGTGATGACGTAGGGCCAGGGATTAATGGGCTCTTTCTCGATGGCGATGCGGGATGCGCGGGCTGCCGCTTTGTAACGACCCCGTTTCAGCTCCACCATAGATTCGGCGAGTGAGTAGCCAACGGGGTCGAGTGTCAGGAGCCTCGGTTTCATCTTCTCGATGGTAGCGAGCAACTGCTCTGCATTGCTGTTTTCAAAGTACAAGTCGATTTGTAATTGGAAGCCAGCGCGCGAACTCGGTCGGTGTTTGGCGATGTAGTCCACCATCGTCTTGGCTTGGGCTTTTGTCAAACTGTCGAGCGCTATCGCCAATTGAAAAGCAGCGTAAACCGTATGCGGCGGAAGCTCTCTTGTTAGCACGCCTGGTTTTATAAGCTTCTGATTGACATGACTTACGAATCGTCGACGAACCTCTTCCGCACTGCTCGCCTTTATCTCCGGTTTAAATCTATCGATGTAATCAATAGAGCTGGCATAGGTTTGGTTGAGAGAGAAGTCGGCACTCACATCCCATACGTCGGCGATGTAAAATCCACTGTTTTTGTCCCTTCCCATATCGAAGCGCAAGAGGAAAGGATAGAGGGGCTGAGAATTGCTGCGAAGCGTGATGCTTCGCTTGTCGTAGTCCAACGCCACTAGACTGATGTTGTGCTCCAAAAAGGTGTGCTCCAGTGTGTTTTCGAAACCACGTTTGATCGTTCTCGTTTTGGATTCCGACAGTTGGTATGTTCGACTAGCTGTGGTGCGGGGTCCTTTTCCGTTCGTTTTCTTTTGCGGTATGTAGTTTTCCAAAATGGCCGCCTTGTCGCCTGTATTCATTCGCTCAATCAAGCGATAGGCGGCGCGTTGCAAGCTCATCTCTGGCGATATCTTATCGGTGGCGATCTCGGGTTCTGCAATGCGCGGAGCGCTGCTGCAGGCGCTGAGAAACAAAATGGCGACCGCTATGCCGATCATGGATTTCATTACTCGGACTCCTGTGGTGCCAGCTTGTCCAACTGGCTGAGTAACTGGCGGTTCAGGTCCGCTCTGCGTTTACCTTCCTCCAAGTTGAAGCTATAGCCCGCGGTCGTCTCGTTTTCGACGGCGCGTTTAAAATCCTTGTAGTCTTCA
>JBMYWE010000575.1:0-1738 GCA_049607125.1 Granulosicoccaceae bacterium
CAAAACCTCTCAACGGCCATCCGCGAGGCCTTCAAGCACCGAGGCTACGTGCTGCTTACCACCGGTTTTTTTGTCTGCGGGTTCCACGTTGCCTTTATCAGTGTGCACTTTCCCGCCTACGTGAAAGACCTCGGCATGGAGCCTCAGGTGGGCGCTCTCTCGCTCTCGCTGATTGGGTTGTTTAATATTTTTGGCTCACTGCTATCGGGCTGGGTGGGTAAACACTGGCCGATGAAGTCGGGACTGAGCTTTATCTACGCCGCGCGCGCGGCGGTCATCTATTGGCTACTTGTGGCCGACAAAACCCCTGAGACCATCTACCTCTTCGCCGCCTTGATGGGCCTGTTATGGCTATCCACCGTGCCGCTGACCACTGGCATCGTGGCCAAGGTGTTTGGTCTGCGCTATCTGGCCACACTATTTGGCTTCGTCTTCCTCAGCCACCAGCTCGGCAGCTTTATCGGCATCTGGATGGGTGGCTGGCTGTTCGACAACTACGGCAGCTACGATGCCATGTGGTGGGCGGGAATCGCCCTTGGACTAGTGGCGACACTGGTGCACTGGCTGATTGACGAAAAGCCACTGGAGCGCGTGGCTCAGGCCTAAGAGCCTGTTCTATAGCTCACGCGACCTGCAGTTTTTTTGCCAAACGACAAAAACCAGGGCCGCTGTTCGTCTAGCCCATAAGGACTACTCTTGCCAATGCTTACTCTTGTGAAACAGCGCACATGTTTAAGATTGTTAAGGAATAGTTACACTTAGCCCCTTGCTTTGCGCCAGTTCGAGGACTCAAAATCCTAGGCTGCTCGCACAATCAAGTTTGCTCGGCTAAGCCTGCCCCAATTGGGCTAAGGCGTCGCTGAGCCCCACATGGAGTACTAGATGGATACCTCTCGCTCGACAGCGCTAATCAGCGCGTTTTGCCTGACCCTGTTCGGGTGTGTCGGAAGCGGCGAGAACTCCGCAACTGTGGGGCCTGCTGACGACGGATCAAACACAGGCTTTCTTGTGATAGGTGAAAACCACCCCACCTTGAGCAACCAAGAGCTGCTTTCTTTTCGCGCCGCACAAGCGCTGACAACGCGATACGAACTCACCATTGGCGGCCAGACGCTCACCGAGGAAAAACTAGACTCAACTCGCTCTTTTTTCACCTATTCGGGTTTCCCCCGCAATACACAACGCGACTTCAGCCTTAGCTTCTTCGGCGAGTTTCAGGGTCGCCAAATTGAACTCTTGGCGGCAACAGGCAAACACACTTTTAAAACCTACGTCGCCAGTACATGCGTGCCCAACCGCGAAGACGACTGCAGCCAAGTCGAACAATCAGACGACAATTCGACATCGATCGAACAGCAACTTGAAATTCAAGCCATCGTTCCGCAGTTTTGCGATAACGACAGCATCGACAACTTAACCGAAATGTATTTTAACACCGACCCCTGTGGCTCCCCGTCCGAGCAGCCACTGGGCGAGTTGACCGCGGCGACACCCGCAGCCCCTGTCAACAACGCCGTGCTTGAAAGGGCCAGTAGCTACGGCTTTGAATTCAGCACAACGATTGACTCCCTGCACACCCACTATTTTGTACATATCTACGCGGGCGAATCCGATAGCCAGTTAGTGGGGAGCTCCAATCGCACGCCTGTGCTGGCCAACCAAACAGCCGACTACTTTGTCAGTGCAAATCTTAACTTGGCGGCCGGCGGTGTTTATAACTGGCGCATTTTCGGTGCGG
>JBMYWE010000576.1:0-1713 GCA_049607125.1 Granulosicoccaceae bacterium
AATATCGGGGTAGTCCATATCAGCGCTGCTGCGTATCAGGCCACCGGCCTCCCAAAAAACGGAGGTGGCAGGGCCGCTTCGGGTGAGCATCCACTGGGCACCCGCGAGTAGTTGCTTGACGGGGTGCAGTGCGCGGTGAATCGCCATGGATTGAGTACAGGCGTATTTAACAATGACCGTCGCGTGCTCCTGCAGATTTTGGCCGACGCCTGGCAAATCCAGTTTGACATCAATGCCGTGCTCGCGCAGGTGCTCTGCCGGGCCGATACCCGACAGCATAAGGGTTTGTGGGGAGTTAATCGCGCCACCCGACAAAATGACCTCGCGTCTGGCTTCTACATGAATACGATCGCCACCGTGCTTGAACTGAACGCCCGAGGCGCGCTGCCCATCCAACACAATCTGCTCCACCAATGCGCCGGTGAGCAGACTGCAGTTGTTGCGTTGCAGTGCCGGGCGCAGATGCGCTACCGCCGCACTGCAGCGCTGACCGTTGCGTGTGGTGCTGTCAAAACGGGCGATCCCCTCGGGTTGATAGCCGTTGAGGTCTTCAGAAAAGCCGTGTTCCGACTGCGCTCCAGCCTCGAGAAAGGCGTCAAACAGTGGGCAGTCTAGCTTGCCTTTTGTGGTGTTGAGCGGCCCTGATCCGCCGCGCCAATTATCGGCGCCTCGGTCGCTGGTCTCTCCTGCTCTAAAGTAGGGCAGGCATTGCGCGTACGTCCACTTTGATAGCTTGAAGTCTTTGGCCCAGCGGTCATAGTCAAGGGGATGACCGCGCATATAGACCATGGAGTTTATCGAGGAAGAACCGCCCACCACCTTGCCACGCGGCATATCGAGTCGGCGATCAAAGGCCGCTGCTTCAGATTCCGTCGTGTAGTTCCAGTTGAACTTCGGATCTTTGTACACCCGATAAACCGCCGCCGGTATGTGCAGCAGCAAGTGGCGGTCCATCGGTCCGGCCTCGAGCACCAATACGCTATATTTGCCGCTCTGCGACAGTCGGTTGGCCAGCACGCAGCCCGCTGATCCGGCGCCGACGATGATGTAGTCGTAGGCGTTGTTGGAGAGTGACTTCTGCATGCTGTCAGCTTACGGGAGAGTTCTCCGTCGAGCAACGAAGTTGGCTCTGTCTGAGGATAGCCGTGCGTAGCGAGCTTGGGCAAACCGTTGGGTTTCGCCTGGATCACGACGGGTCTTTATGGCCAATCGATTGATGGGTATTCTCAGTACCAGACATCGGGCATTGCCGCTTTCTTTTCGGCTCTGAATAATTGCAACGCTTGATCGACGGCCGTGTCGAGGTCGGGTTGCCGGTAGGAGGCTAGCATGGCTTTCTAGATGTAGTTGGCGCGCTCGGCCGCTGATTGCTGCCTGTTTTCTGCCCAGATGTCAAAGGGGCCAGCGTCTGGCAGTAGAGACTCGTAGTTGGCTTGTCTGAAATTGCTCATGGTGTGCGGGGTGGATAAAAAATTTTGACCGGGCGAGTCTGTCGTATAAGACGCTTTTGACAAGCTTTTCGTAGGAAATGGTGAGCCCGCCCTCCAGCCAACCGGCCGCGTGCGCACATTTGTTGTGCGCCGTATAACATTGTCGCCCTCGTGGCCGTGTGGCAACCGTGATGCCGTATGAGTCAGTGCAGGAAAAAGGGCTTAGAATTAGCGCTGGATTGTTTCATCTTACGGCGAGATGGAGATGCGAGCGCGGCTTGGT
>JBMYWE010000577.1:0-1696 GCA_049607125.1 Granulosicoccaceae bacterium
TTCATCAAAATGGCGTTCGGCGCGCTGGGACATCTCAAGGGCGGTCCTGCCAAAGCGGCCGTTGTGGGCTCAGCTGCTACCGGATTGATCTCTGGTTCATCTATCGCCAACGTAGTCACCACAGGCACATTTACTATTCCACTGATGAAACGCGTAGGTTTCACCTCAGAAAAGGCTGGCGCGGTTGAAGTCGCCTCCTCTGTCAACGGTCAGATCATGCCACCGGTGATGGGTGCTGCTGCTTTTTTGATGGTCGAGTACGTCGGAATTTCCTACGTCGACGTTATCACCCACGCCTTCTTGCCAGCCTTAATTTCCTACATTGCACTGGTTTACATCGTTCACCTCGAAGCAGTTAAAAACAATATGCCTACTCTGGGCAACCGCGTGGTATCCATCTATCGCACGATTGGCGGCATGATGGGCTTCTTTGTTGGATTTGCCGCACTGTGCTATGGCGTCAAGTACCCCGTGCAGGCCATTGTTTCTTTAACACCCGAAAACGCTGCCTGGATTTTGGCCGTGCTGGTTCTTGTTGCCTATATTGTCTTACTCAAGCTGGCCGCCTCTGTGCCTGACCTTGAAGCAGATGACCCCAACCAAGAGAAAGTCGAGCTGCCTGTGGTGGCCGAGATATACAAAGCAGGGCTCTACTACTTATTGCCAATCGTGGTATTGGTCTACTTCCTGATGATCGAGCAGAAGTCTCCCGGTTTGTCAGCCTTCTGGGCAACGGCTCTCTTATTTGCCATTTTGCTGACCCAACGACCACTCAAAGCCATTTTTCGCGGCGAAGGCAAATTGGGCGAAGCCTTTTCATTCGGTGGCAAAGAACTAGTCTCTGGACTAATAGACGGCGCGCGCAACATGATCGGCATAGGCCTAGCCACGGCGACTGCAGGCGTCATCGTCGGCACAGTCACCCTCACCGGTATTGGTCAAGTCATGGCCGACTTGGTGGAGTTTTTATCCGGTGGAAACCTCATCCTGATGCTCGGTCTGGTCGGCATACTCTCGCTCATATTGGGTATGGGCCTACCCACCACTGCCAACTACATTGTTGTCTCTTCTCTTATGGCAGGTGTTGTCGTCGAGCTGGGTGCGCAGTCGGGTCTAGTGGTGCCGCTGATTGCTGTTCACCTGTTTGTGTTTTACTTTGGCATTATGGCCGACGTCACCCCGCCTGTGGGGCTGGCGAGTTTCGCAGCGGCGGCGGTTTCAGGCGGCGACGCCATAAAAACGGGCTTTACTGCGTTCTTCTACAGCTTGCGAACAGTTGCCCTGCCCTTTGTGTTTATCTTTAACACCGACCTGCTACTGATCGATGTGGGTTGGGCGCAAGGTGTTTTGGTTTTCGTCATCGCGACCATCGCCATCCTAGTATTCACCGCGGGCACCATGGGCCAATTTATGACACGCAGCAAGCTCTGGGAGAGCGTTGCATTGGTCGCTATTGCCTTTGTTTTGTTCCGACCTGACTTCGTCATGGACCGTATCCAGCCACCTTTCGCAGATGTCGCTCCAACCGCCCTAGAGCAGACCGCCAATAACTTGCAGGCGGGCGAGGAACTGCGTTTGGTGATCTCAGGCCCAGACTACAACGACTTGGACAAGATCAACCAGAAGACGGTTATCGCAACCATGGGCACAGAGGCCGATGGTGCTGCCAGACTCAACGCACTAGGGGTGATGTTGG
>JBMYWE010000578.1:0-1694 GCA_049607125.1 Granulosicoccaceae bacterium
CTAACTCTTTACTCGGTCAAGCGGCTATCGGTCTGGAGTACGTGCTCAAGCGATCCGGCCCGATGAGCATGTCTCCCAGTCAACTGGGTGCTTTTACCAAGTCTGACCCAAATCGACTGCATGCGAATCTCGAATATCATGTACAGCCCTTGAGTCTTGAAGCGTTTGGCGAAGACTTACACGACTATCCGGCGATCACGGTGAGTGTGTGTAATCTCAACCCAACTAGTCGTGGCTTTGTCAGGATAAAGTCGAACAACTACCAAGATGCGCCAATGATCGCTCCGAACTACTTGTCGAGCGAGGATGACCGAAAGGTTGCCGCAGACAGCTTGCGTCAAGTTCGGGAGATTGTCGCCCAGTCAGCCATGCACAAATACGACCCCGAAGAAGTCAAACCAGGGGTGCAGTTTCAAAGCGACGAAGATCTCGCCAAATTGGCGGGAGATATCGCTAATACCATTTTCCATCCCGTGGGGACAGTCAAAATGGGTGTCAGCGATGATCCGATGGCCGTACTGGATTCTCATTTGCGCGTTCGAGGAGTACAGGGTCTGCGGGTCGTAGATGCGAGTGTCATGCCGGAGATTACCAGCGGTAACACCAATGCACCGACGCTCATGATCGCCGAGAAAGCTGCTGGCTGGATCGTCAGCGGAGAGTGATTGGAGCTACGTAGGCTCTTAGCAAATAGAAAGTCGTGGGAAGAGCGCTGCATGCGTTCGCTGAAAATTTGGAGAACAATGTGTTTAATGACGAGTCATCAAAACTGCCTCTACGGGGCGTAAAGGTCGTAGACTTTGGGCAGTACATTGCAGGTCCGGCCGTCGCCATGATGCTAGCGGATCTAGGTGCTATGGTCGTGCATATTGATCCTCCTTCAGGCCCTATGTGGGATAGCCCGGCAAACGCCACGCTCAACCGCAACAAGCTCACCCTAAATATTGATCTCAAAAGTGAAGCTGGCCTAGAACAGGCTAGGGCACTAATTGACGTTGCGGATATCGTGATCGAGGGGTTTCGTCCTGGCACCATGGCCAGGATGGGCCTCGATTTGGAACAGCTGCGTGAAGAGCGACCGCAACTGATTACCTTGTCGATCCCGGGCTTTGCCTCAAACGATGAGCAGCGCCGCGAGTTGCGTGCCTACGAAAGTGTGATCTCGGCGAGCTCAGGGGTGTTCACTGACATGGGCTTGAACCGTGTTTTAATGGGTGTCAATCCTTCGTTTTCACCCTTGCCTTTGCCCTCGGCCTATGGGGCCATGCTGGCTGGGTCGTCTGTGGTTATGGCTTTGCAAGCGCGCGAGGAAAGCGGTTTAGGTGACTCCATCGAGGTGCCTCTTGCGGCCGCAGTGATGGAAGGCTTGTGCTACAACTCCATCGAAATAGAAGGCTTACCGGAACGCTATTTGACTCAGCGCGAACTGGAAATTCGACGCCGCCGGATAGAAGGTGTTCCGATGAACATTGATTTTGAGGAATTACAAGAACTGCTCGACCCTTTTTATCGCAGCTATATGTGCAAAGACGGGCGTATGTTCTATGTGGTATGTCCCAGCCATAAACACCATGCTAAACGTTGCTTGGAAGTGCTCGGCCTCTACGACGAGATGGTCGAAGAAGGCCTAAGCGAAGAGGAAGACACGTACCTGCCCAGCGACGAGTGGAGTTCAGACACCTCTCTGGGTGTAT
>JBMYWE010000579.1:0-1687 GCA_049607125.1 Granulosicoccaceae bacterium
TTAAAAGGATTTTTGAGTCAAGCAGACTACAACAGTGTGCTAAAAGACATGCGGCTAGCGGACGGCAGCTTGTGGCCGATGCCGATCAACTTGGATGTCAGCCAAGAGTTTGCCGATACGGTTGAGACACACCAAGACATCGCCTTGAGAGATCAAGAGGGAGTCGTGCTTGCTATCTTGTCAATCGAAGATATCTGGAATCCAGATAAGTCAAAAGAGGCTGTCGCTGTTTTTGGCAGTGATGATATTGCACACCCTGCTGTCAACTACCTCCACCACGTCGCAGGCCCAGTCTACCTAGGTGGCTCCATAACTGGCCTGCAGGCCCCCACCCACTACGACTACAAAGGGAAACGCAATTCACCAAACGAGCTACGTGCCTTATTTCGAAAGTGGGGGTGGCACCGAGTGGTCGCCTTTCAAACCAGAAACCCGCTGCACCGAGCGCATCAGGAGCTTACCTTTCGCGCAGCCCGCGATGCCCAGGCGAACCTACTCATTCACCCAGTAGTTGGTATGAGCAAACCGGGCGATATTGATCACTTTACTCGTGTCCGGTGCTATGACGCCGTGCTCGATCAATACCCGAGCAGCACAACCGCGCTATCGTTACTACACCTAGCGATGCGCATGGCTGGCCCTAGAGAAGCCGTTTGGCATGGACTAATTCGAAAAAACCACGGTTGCACGCACCTTATCGTAGGGCGAGATCACGCCGGCCCGGGGAAAAACAGCCAAGGCGAAGATTTCTACGGCCCCTATGAAGCGCAAGAGCTGTTTTGCCAATACCAGCGGGAAATTGGCGTAGAAATGATTGATTTTAAGCAATTGGTCTACGTCCAAGAACACGCGCAATTCGAACCGATTGACGAAGTGCCCGAAGGCGCTAATGTGCTAAACATTTCGGGCACCGAACTGCGCCGTAGGCTAAATGCAGGCCTCGAAATCCCCGAATGGTTTTCGTTCCCCAAAGTGGTAAAAGAACTCAGACGCACTCGACCGGCTAGAAACAAACAAGGATTCACCGTGTTCTTTACAGGATTATCTGGCTCGGGGAAATCTACAGTGGCAAATGCACTCATGATTAAACTGATGGAACTCGGAGGGCGAGCAACGACATTGCTTGATGGCGACGTTGTACGCAAAAACCTCTCTTCTGAACTCGGGTTTAGCAAAGAGCACCGAGACCTCAATATCCGGCGAATTGGCTACGTTGCATCAGAGATTACCAAGAACGGAGGTATCGCTATTTGTGCTCCAATCGCACCTTATGGCGCCACTAGGCGCGCCGTACGAGAGGAGATAGAACAACACGGCACCTTTGTCGAAGTTCATGTCTCCACATCCCTCGCAGAATGCGAGCGCCGCGATCGAAAGGGCCTCTACAAACTGGCACGGGAAGGGAAGCTCAAGGAGTTTACTGGCATATCTGACCCTTACGAGACGCCCGTAAGCCCAGAGTTGGTTCTCGATACGGAAATAGACAGCGTTGACGCTTGCGCTCATCGGGTCTTTCTCAAACTAGAAACACTTGGACTTATCTCTGTTTAATCGCAAAAGAAACGGCGCTAGCCCTGTGAAAACCAATGACAGGGCAGTGCGAGTTTTCTTTAAAGTTCAAGCTTGCAAAAGCCAACATGCGGACTTCCTCATCAGGTATTTAGTGTGCTGTACAAGCTTTTCTCTT
>JBMYWE010000580.1:0-1687 GCA_049607125.1 Granulosicoccaceae bacterium
AGCGCTGCAAGACATGCACATTGCCCACGACAAAACTGATGGGGTTGTTGAGCTCGTGTGCAACACCGGCCACCAATCGACCAAGCGACGCCATTTTTTCAGACTGGATCAGTTGGTGCTGTGCTTCTTTGAGTGCTTCGTGGGCATGATTGAGCTCGCTGTAGGCTCTTTGCAGCTCGCCGATCGGATGACCAGTAATGACGCGACCGACTTGACGGTTATGTTTGCCGACACGGGGAGTGCAGCTCAACAGCAGTGGAACAAGCTCGCCGTGCTGATCGTATATCTCCACTTCTAGCGGCTGTTTGGGCGCTGTGTCGTTTCTGTCAAATAGAGCCTGTAATTCAGCACCGCGCGGCTCCGGAAATAGACAGTGAAACGGTCGGCCAATGAGATCGCTGGCCTGGCGGCCTGTCGTGGCGAGTAGGGCGGCGTTGCATTCTTGTATTTCGCCTTGCATATCGCACACGATCAAGACATCGTTCATGGCGCTGAGCACACTGCTGATAAAGCGTTGTGATTCCTCCAGCGCCGCGTTTTTGTTTTCCAGCTCTACCTGGTGCTCTACCAGCTCGGCGTAGATGTTTTCCATCGAGTGAATAACTTCTACCCAGGCGTTGTCATCCATGGACTCGGAGCCAATGCTAGGGATGAGCGCGTCCTTTACCGGTGGCAGGGCGGGCATCACGTGACACTGCCTTGCGTGTCGCCGTTGGCGTTGTTGTCTAGGCCGTAGCGTTCAAGCTTGCTGCGCAGCCCGACCCGGGATAATCCGAGCTCTTCGGCAGCTCGAGATTTATTCCAGCGGTTGCGAATAAGCGTTTCGCGTAACAGTCGTGACTCAAGGGCTTCTACGCGCTCTTTTAGTGTCCCCTCGATGCCGTTCATCAGGTCCATCTCGGGCTCGGCTTCCAATGGGGTAGCGTAGAGTACTTGTGAGGAGATCAACTCAGCGCCGAGGGTGTCGCCGTTGGCGAACACCAGCATGCGCTGGATTTCATTGCGCAGCTCACGCACGTTGCCCGGCCAATGGTAGCCTTTTAGGCAACTGATTGCCTCGTCACTGAAACCGTCGACGCGCTTACCCAGCGCGCGGCTGGTCTCTTCCAGCAGGTGAATGGCCAGGGGGGCGATGTCTTCGGGGCGCGAGCGCAGGGTTGGCATTTCGATACTAAATTGGGCCAAGCGGTAGAAGAGATCCTCGCGAAAGCGACCGGCGCGTACTTCTTCTTCGAGGTTGCGATTGGTGGCGGCAATAACGCGCACGTCGATAGGCTGGCGTCGATTGGTGCCCATGGGCCGGATCTCGCCCTCTTGCAAAACCCGCAGTAGCTTTACCTGAAACGAGAGCGAGGTATCGCCGATCTCGTCCAGAAAAATTGTGCCTCCGCTGGCGGCGGCAAAGAGGCCGATCCGGTCTTCTATGGCGCCGGTGTAGGCTCCTTTTTTGTGGCCAAAGAGCTCTGTTTCAAGCAATTCATCTGGTAGTGCGCCACAGTTTTCGGCAACAAAGGGCTGGTCGCGACGCAAGCTGTTGTAATGCAGTGCGCGAGCGGCTAGCTCTTTGCCGGTGCCCGACTCGCCACTGATCAACACGTTGACATTAAAGGGTGCGATGCGGGCCATCAAATCGCAGGTCTGATTCAAACTGCTCTGCGGGCCCCGCACAATGCCCTGGTCGTAGTTA
>JBMYWE010000581.1:0-1645 GCA_049607125.1 Granulosicoccaceae bacterium
AGCGGGTATCCCTCTGGGCTGAGGAGGACATTGAGCGGCCAGCCTCCCTGGCCTGTCATGCGCTGCACCGCACTCATGTAGGCGCGATCCACGCTGGGCTGGCTTTCGCGGTCAACTTTTACGGGCAGGTATAGCTGATTGATCAAGGTGGCGATTTCGGGGTTGTCGAAGCTCTCTTCCTCCATCACATGGCACCAATGACAAGTGGCGTAGCCAATAGACAGAAAGATAGGTTTTCCCAGGGCTTTGGCTTTAGCTCGGGTATCGGCGTTCCAAGGGTGCCAGTCAACCGGGTTGTGCGCGTGTTGTTGCAGGTAAGGGGAGTCTGCGAGTAGTAGTCGGTTGGTGTAGAGGGGCTTGCCGTCGTCGTCTAGGTTTTTGGTTCTGAAGTGTTTCTTGTCGCGTGCCTCAAGAGTGCTTAGTAGCTGTTGCTGAAGTTGAGGCGGGTAGTTGTCTGCAGAAAATCCAGCGGCCCGTGTGGGTTGCGTTCCAGCCATCAGAAAAACTGACAGGGAAAGTCCAAGAAGAGATGTCTTTGACATATGAGTGCCTGAGATTTGCTGAAGGACTAAATCTAAAAGTTGGTCGTTTGGTCTTGAGCCAAATTGCTGCGAATATTCGAATTTAGAGTAGAAAGCGGCTTCTGAGTTCCATCTTAAGCTGCAAAGTGCGTGGTAACGAGCGAATCGCCTGTGCAGCAGCTTGAGAAAGCTGGGTAATTTTCGTCGATGGATCGACTGCGAGAACTGCAAGCATGTAAAAGTGCGTCAAATGGTTGTAATAGTTTTCCTTCACCGCCATTCTTGCAGCAAGTAAGTTTCAAGTAAATATACCAGTGAAGACTGGCTAGGCCGCACTGCAGGAAACGGGCTGTTTCTTCGGCTGTGCTGGGGTAGGACTGCCGGGCGAGCTCTATGGCGGTGAGTAGATAGCTAGATTTAGGCGTTTCGGGTGGAGGGCTTCGCTGTGGTGTCGTGCCCGATGGCGTTCAGTATTTTTTTTGCTTCCAATGCACATGTCAGTCCGATTGAACTCTCTCTATAGGCAGAGCGGAAATCGGTGACAGTGAGGAGGAATAGGGAAGGTTTTGTCGATGAAGTTAGTGGTTAGGAACAAAGCGAAGCACGCCTCAGTCGGTCTGTTTGCCCTGTTGACCGCCGGGATGGGCAATTGTGCTCTCGCGGACAATAGTACGCGCAATTTTCAATTGGACGCTTGGTCCGACAATTGGTTCGCCGCTTGGAACGGGGAGGTTTTGATTGTTGAAGACTCAGTGCCGATCACAACCGAGCGCTCTTTTAACAAGGAGACCGCAAGCTTCTCCGCGCAATATCCCTTACATTTGAATTTTCTGCTCAAGGATTTCAAAGAAAATAATACAGGACTGGAGTACATAGGTTCTCGGCGTCAGCAGATGGGAGACGGTGGGTTCATTATGCAGGTGCATGATCAAGAGTCTGGTGATGTGGTCGCAGTATCGAGCGCTGCGATGAAGTGCGTAGTGCTACACGAGGCGCCCTTGGACAAAAGCTGTAAAAACGAGCGCGACCCGCAAGAGGGTGTGGCCCCCTGCGAGCATAGGAGTACCCCAGAACCCGAAGATTGGAAGTTGGGTAGCTTTGATGATGGTGATTGGATTCAGGCC
>JBMYWE010000582.1:0-1630 GCA_049607125.1 Granulosicoccaceae bacterium
GCACCTATATGGTGGTTTGGGATACAAGGGCCGAAATAAGCGTGCGCATCCGGCGAGCGATGCGCCGCGCTGTGTGCGCCCGCGCGGGTGTAGGCTGCACTCGCCTCCCATTTGGCATTAGCCTATCTTAGGAATTTAGATAGATCTGTTCCTTCCGTGGATAATTGCATCCGCATAATGATATGTTGTAACATAACATTTAATGTAATATGCGATGGATCCGGACGGACCTGAAGTGGAAAGAGAATTTTTTTACGCCCTAGAGGGCTGCTCTTCGGATACTGAGCTGGATCTCTCCTCGGTCGTTGATGAACTCGCCTTTGATCATCGAGGTTTGCTGCCCGTGATCACCCAAGATAGCCGCACGAAGCAGGTGTTGATGTTTGCTTGGGTGAACAGAGAATCGCTGAAATTGACAATCGAAACCCAGCGCATGACCTACTGGTCGCGTAGTCGGCAGCAGTTGTGGATGAAAGGCGAGATCAGCGGCAACACTCAGCGTTTGGTGTCGATGTCCTTTGACTGTGATGGAGACGTCGTTTTGTGCCAGGTGGAGTCGGCTGGGCCCGCCTGCCATACGGGTAGAGAAACCTGCTTTTATCTCGGTGTCGACCCGACTAACGAGAAAGTGGTGATCGAATGAGAGCCTAAGAGCCGGCTGTACTGCCATCCCCTTAAATAAACCATACCCTTTTGGACATCGCTCAATGGCGCTCGCTGAACAACTTCCCGACATCACCTCTGTAGAGAACCTCACTCAATCATTCGCCTTGCAATGGGTGGGGATGGAGGGGATTGCGGTCCCGCTCAACTGCGAGCTGGCCGATCAGCAAATGGTTTTCTTAAACGCCAAGGCCAAGGTGCACGTGAGTCTGGATGACCCCTACGCCAAGGGAATTCACATGTCTCGGGCCCATGCGCTGGTCAATGAGCTGGCCAGTGGCGTCTTTTCCAAATCAGCATGCGATCACTTTTTGCGTGAATTGGTGGCTTCGCAGCAAGGTATTAGTCAGAACGCTCGGTTTGAGCTGGCGTTTGAGCTACCACTAGTCAAGGCGGCATTGATCAGCGAAGAACATGGTTATCAAAGCTATCCGGTGAAAATTGGTGGGCAGTTGCTGGCAGGGCAGTTGAGTTACCGATTGCAAACGAGTGTCCCTTACTCCAGTACTTGTCCGTGTTCAGCCGCCTTAGCGCGGCAACTGATGGCGCAAGCTGTCGAGCAGCGTTTCACGCAGCCAAGTATCGACAAGGACGAGCTACTAGATTGGGTGCAACAGTCCACTGTGGCGACGCCGCACAGCCAGCGCTCTTATGCGGAGCTAGATCTGGACATGGGAGACAACGACTGGCCCGAGCTGTCTTCATTTATCCAGCTGATTGAAAGCACCTTAGTCACGCCTGTTCAGACACTGGTCAAACGCCGCGACGAGCAAGAATTTGCGCGACTCAATGGCTCAAACTTGATGTTTTGCGAGGACGCTGCACGCCGACTGAAGGGCTTTTTGGAAAGCTTGGATTGGGCACAGGACTACCGTTTTAAGGTGGAGCACCAAGAGAGCTTACATGCACACAACGCGGTGGTTATGGATCAAAAATTCCCGGGCGCACACTAGTTCCTGCAGGATCG
>JBMYWE010000583.1:0-1625 GCA_049607125.1 Granulosicoccaceae bacterium
AACGCGTTTAGATCCGTCAAAAACCTAAACATGCTTCACTGAAAAGCCGCACTTGGCTTCTAACCGCTCGACATTCCACAGCAAATCGAGCTTCCACCAAGCTAAGCATACCATTATTGCGAATGATTATCATTATGCATGATTTACTTGGCAAATGTCGACAATCAGCTTACACCCACCTAAAAACAACAGCTTAGCTTCTAGCGTCAAAGGCTTAGGCCCTTGTGGATATCGAATAAAGCGTCAAATCGTGTTATATTAGCTCGTCTGAAGCGCGGGGGATCCGCTCTTAAAAACACGGAGCTAGGTCGGCGTATTTCCCCCCGCAAGTGTACAGCCTAAAACTCAACGTATTTGACGCGACGTTTTTTAATTATGTTGCAGTCTAAGCCACGACTGCCATGGGCTACAAAGCGTTTAGACAGCTCTAGGTTAACAGAGATCAGTACTCAAAATTATCGCCCTTTAGCGACTACAGAGGTCAGGCCTTGAGCCGAAGTAGAGACTTGACGACCTGTCAGTATTTCCAGCGGCGCGGGCGCCATGCCAGCAGCTTCCGCTTAACTTTACACAGAACTTGCCCAGATGAGGTTTGAATGAGCTTATATTCACAGTACATGGATGAAATCGAGACCCGCAAAACGGATCTCGGCTTGCACCCAAAACCGATTGATAGCGCTGAGCTGCTGTCAGAGATCGTGGCCCAGATCAAAGACACAGGCCACGAGCACCGCGAAGACTCTCTAAACTTTTTCATCTACAACACCCTGCCAGGCACCACCAGCGCCGCCGGTGTCAAAGCTAAGTTCCTTAAAGAGATCATTCTGGGCGAAGCCACCGTAGCGGAGATCACGCCGGAGTTTGCCTTCGAACAGCTATCACACATGAAGGGTGGCCCCTCTATTGATGTGCTATTAGATCTTGCGCTATCCGACGACACCTCAGTCTCGGCACCTGCAGCAGAAGTACTGAAGACTCAGGTATTCTTGTACGAAGCAGACATGGACCGTTTGGCTGACGCACTCAAAGCCGACAATGCAGTGGCCAAAGAAATCCTCGATAGCTACGCCAAGGCAGAGTTTTTCACCAAGCTGCCCGACATTGACGAAGAAATACAAGTGGTCACTTATATCGCTGCCGAAGGCGACATTTCTACCGACCTGCTCTCACCTGGCAACCAGGCACATTCGCGCTCTGACCGCGAGCTACACGGCCAGTGCATGATCACTCCTGAAGCGCAGGCCGAAATCAAAGCATTGCAAGCCGAGCACCCCGATAAAAAAGTGATGCTGATCGCCGAGAAAGGCACCATGGGTGTGGGTTCTTCGCGTATGTCCGGCGTGAACAATGTCGCCCTGTGGGCGGGCAAACAAGCCAGCCCTTATATCCCCTTCGTCAACTTCGCTCCGGTTGTTGCAGGCACCAACGGCATCTCGCCAATCTTCCTCACCACTGTCGGTGTGACAGGCGGCATCGGACTTGACCTCAAAAACTGGGTTAAGAAAGTCGACGCAGATGGCAATAACGTGGTCGACGAGAACGGCGACGTGGTGCTTGAGGAAGCCTATTCGGTTGCCACTGGCACTGTGCTGACGATCAACACCAAAGAGAAGAAACTCTACAAC
>JBMYWE010000584.1:0-1623 GCA_049607125.1 Granulosicoccaceae bacterium
CGCGCTTGCTAATGGCAGGCAGCGATGAAGAGCTCCCGCTCAATGATCGAGCACTCGGACAAATTGTGGCTGACACTGCCGGTCTGCCTGGAGAGGTAGACCTCGCCGCCGCCGACGCGCTCAACCAGCACTACAACAATCGCCAGTTTAAAGCACTGCTCTCCACTGGGCACTGGAAGGCCGCCACGCGACAATCGAGCAAATGGCTTGCTGCTGGCTCCACCATGCTTCTCACCGGCTTGGCCATGGCCTTTTTCAGCGGCTCGGCCAACTTTGATCGCAGCGGGACAACGGTTCGCGAAATAGCAGTGCCGGCCAGCGAACCGCAAGAGCTACAGCTGGTACCACCGCCCGCTGAGCCCACACTTGAATCCATGGCTGCCAACAAACCAGAGCCCGCAACGACCCCTGCACCAGTGGCCGAAGTAAGCGAGCCCGCTCCTGTCGTCGAACCAGCTAAGCCCGCACCTGTGGCCATCGCTGAAGTAAAACCAGAAGAACCCGCGCCAATCGCTGTGAACAAACCCGAACCGGTGATCACCGCACCGACTGTTGAAATCGAGCCAAAGCCCCAGGTCATTGCAGCCAAACCGGCAACACCTACAGCACCTACCCCTGCGCCCACAGTAACAGCCCCAGACCCCGATGACTTTGTAGCTGGCGTGATCAGCGGCCACCAGTGGATTAAACGACGCGACCCCAAACGCTTCACCGCCCAGATGTCAGCTGGATGGAATGAACGAGACCTTCGGCTTTTTGCCACGAGCAATGGGATGACCAATAAGACGGCTATCTACCGCACCGAGCGCGACGGCAAAGGTTGGTTCTCACTGGTACACGGCGACTTCGCCTCACCCGCCGAAGCGCGTGAAGCCATCGCCAAACTACCAGAAGTATGGCGTAAGAATGAGCCTTGGATCCGCAGCTTTGCCAGTGTTCAAAAGCTGATCAACTAGACTGCGGCACAGCCGACTTGCGCCCTGAAAGTCGGCCATCCCCCCTTAAATGTTCTTCGGGGCTGAGCACGCGGCTCAGCCCCCTTTGTTTCATCAAATTCCAACACCCCCCTCTAGCCCCACATAGGCGTGCCAATTACCATGACGCCGCGCCGGGGTATCAAGCAGCCAATCGCGAAATGCAAAGAAAATGCAAATCGCAAATTGGCGTTGACCCGCACATCAAGGTATACTGATCGGCCGAGTCGGGCCTCTCTCGTATATCCACTATACAGACCTGCGGGTGCCAAATTGGCGCTGCTAAGGCCCTCGACTCGGAAGCGCTCAGTGCGCTAAAGCTTGTCAAACGGTGGCTAAGACTGTTGTTCCATCATCCGACAAGCGCCGAATGCTCCATGCGCTGCCGAACTACTGTCGCCCATATCGACCAATAGTCGAGACGGCGATACGCCTTAGGGCGGCCTAATAACGCGCAGAGCGCGGCGTTCGAAAACCACACAAATTTGCATCACAGTTGCACAATGGTGCAACAGTGCCCGCTGAGCTAGCTCAGCCCGAATTCAAAAAATCGTAGGTAGCTT
Organism: Granulosicoccaceae bacterium; assembly: GCA_049607125.1. GTDB lineage: Bacteria > Pseudomonadota > Gammaproteobacteria > CALCKW01 > CALCKW01 > CALCKW01. The sequence goes on from JBMYWE010000584.1 coordinate 1,538, forward strand.
TGCCATGAATGCCTTGGATAAATTGGCCCAAAACAGCCTGTACAAGCCCGAGTTTGAACGCGATAACTGCGGCTTTGGTTTGATTG
>JBMYWE010000585.1:0-1586 GCA_049607125.1 Granulosicoccaceae bacterium
CCTCGCGGGATGTTCTTGGGTTTGGCTTACTGCAAGCATGAGACCGTCAAGCCACTGCGATTGGTTGCTCGCAAGACAGATCTCTAAACCAACTTTCGATTTGCTAGAGCGCGCAGCGTTCTACGTGTGGCGCCAGTTGTCGCATAAATTCCGCTGACCACCGCTCAGCGCTTGGCACATCGAGATGCGAGGCGTCGATAGTCCACAGGTCTTCCAGTTCTGGAAAAATAAACGCCACATCTAATTGCTTGGCCAGCTCTCGTGTCATATTCACAGGGGTTGGGTTTTGAGGCGTTGTAGTTAACACCACGCAGCTGCGGTCTATGCCTGTATTGGCAAAGAACTGCTCGGCTGCAGCCACCGTGTCATCGAGTTTGTCCATCAAATGGCTATCACTGTAGACAACGGGGATATGTTGATCGGGCCGATAGTATTTGACCACCCAAGTGCCGTTGCTGCGGGCGCGAAAGAGTGTGGGTTTGTCGCCACAGGTAAATTTAGACCAAGGGCCTTGACCGAACCGCTCACAGAGGCCCGGGTGTATGTCTTGCAGTTTGCGCTTTTTCTCGTACTCGGCAATAAACGCATCGCCTCCTGCCAGTACTTTACCGCTTAAGCCAGCAGCGCTTTTAGAGAAAAAAGGATCGGCGTTGATCACCACTAGCTTGGGTTTGAGCCGGTGTTTTTTGATCATGGCCTCTGGCATATCGCTGCGTGCACCAAAGCCAAAACCCATCGCGTACCAAGAGGTGCCGCTGGCGTCCATCGCGGCGATGCTCGCCTGCGTAGAAAACGCATATTGCGCACGGCTGTTACCGAGAAACAAAACGTCTGACTTTTTCACCTGATCAACGACACCGGGTTCCATACTGTAGAGCAGCGCGCCGTGTTCAAAGTCCCCGTAACGGCCGTATTCACAATAGGCAAGATAGTGGTCTTCACTGTAGCCCTGTGCGTTACACGGACCAATCCAAGGGAATAAGTCCGATCTGGCCATCACGTAGATCACTGCGCTGGCCAAGATAAAAATAACGGTGTAGCGACGCAGATAGCGTGTGTAATCAGTCGACATTCTCTGCGTCCTAGAAGTTGAAGTAGAGGAACTGGCTGGTGGTGGTACTACCAAACACCGCCCACGCTGCCATGACCGAGATAACCGTGACCCACAAGAGGTTGGGTCGCCAGCTCAGCAGTCCAATGGCCGGTGCAATACGTTGTTTTTTGTCGGTCATTAGCGCTGGATCGAAACGATGCATAATTTGTTGGGTGTTAGGCATCCAGATGGCGATGGCGATGCAAAGACCTATCAGCGGAAGGGCGCTGATACGGTTTAGGTAGTTGAGCTCGCCGAATTCGAAGCCGATACTTTGCACCGCGCTTGCCGCAGGGCCGAAGTACATTTGCCAGTGCGCGGGAATGACAAATCCTTCGCCGCCTAGCATGCCGGCCAAAACCGTCAATGCGGCGTCCAGTGACTCGGCGCGGAAGAATACCCAGGCGACCACCACGCAGACAAAGGTCAATGCCATGCTGATCGCGGGGGGCAGGCGGTACGGGCTGAACCGTCTCCAGATGTGATTGACGGT
>JBMYWE010000586.1:0-1553 GCA_049607125.1 Granulosicoccaceae bacterium
CCGGCTCAAGGGTGCGCCATTGTTTGTCGTCTTTGTACTCGCCCACATCGTGTACATCCAAGCCCAGCCAGTGGCTGGTACGGTGCATGAAAAACCGCTGATGCTCACCCTGACGGATCAGACTATTGGCCCGACCTTTGAGCAGGCCCAGTTTGATTAAACCCTTAGTTAGAACTTCAACAGCAGCGTCGTGCGGGTCACAGAACTGATTGCCCGGCTGTACCGCCTCTACGGCGGCGAAATACGCTGCCAGTACAACTTCATAGACCTCACGCTGCGCCTGGCTAAATATGCCGTTAACAGGGTAAGTGCGAGTGATGTCACCGGCGTAGAGCTCGAGTTCAGCACCAGAATCTACCAACACCAAATCGCCGTCTTGCAACTCAGACTCGTTTTCTACGTAGTGCAGAATGCAACCGTTCTCGCCGCCGCCAACAATGGGCTCGAACGCATGCACTGCATTGTTCTTGCGGTAGTGGTAGATCAACTCTGCCTCGAGGGCGTGTTCCATCATCCCGGGGGCACAAGCTCGCATGGCGCGCACATGCCCCTGCGCACTGATTTGCGCAGCACGGCGCATCTGGGCGATTTCACTGCGCGATTTGATCAAACGCATCTCGTGAATCAGCGGCTCTAAGGCCACAAATTCAGTTGGCGTACTCTGCCAGTTGCGCGTTTTGGTGTGCACCTGATTGACCCAGCTCATCAGCTCGCCGTCAAAGTCCACACTCTGCCCAAAGGTGTAGTGAACCGCTGTGCGGTCTTCTAGCAAACCCGGCAGAATTTCGTCGATGTCCTCGATGGGAAATGCGTCGTCACACTCGAGCACCTGCGGTGCCAACATCACTCCGACGCGCCTACCGTCCCATTGCTCGCGCTGTGGGTCTCGATCACGGCAGAACAATATATACTCGCCCTGCTTGCGGCCGGGGATAAACACCGCAACCGCCTCCGGCTCGGTAAAGCCCGTAAAATAAAAGAAGTCACTGGTTTGGCGATAGGGAAAATTGGAGTCCCGGTTGCGTTGCTGCTCGGGCGCCGCCGGCAAAATGGCTATGCCATCGGTGCCGATGGCCTTGAGCAAAAAACGTCGCCTGCGAGCGCGTTCATTGAGTTGGGTTTGCGTGGACAATGGAAAAAGCTCTCTATATTCAAGACAATGCGCGACGCGCCCTCACGGGCTTATCGCAACTACAACTCTCGATCAATGCAAAGTCTGTCGAGTGGCGGCTACCAGTGGCACCAGCTCGTCGCGGATCAACAACACACCAACTCGAACGTATTCTTCTAATTCAGAATAGGCTAACTCGGCCTCATCCTCGGCGCCGTCTTCGTCCTCGTGCCCCACACTGGCAATGGCGGCGAAGTCGCCCAGTAGCTCTTGGGAATCTTGGCTGAGGGTGCGCGCGGGATCAAAAGCACTCAGGCTGACGGCGTAGGCAAAGCCTCTGCACCACTGCCCTAGCGCATCGGCGCGCTCCGACAGCGCGGAGTCTGTGTCGGGCAACATGGGCATAAACGAGACTTCCTCGTCGGCTAGCATGGCGAGCGTG
>JBMYWE010000587.1:0-1550 GCA_049607125.1 Granulosicoccaceae bacterium
AGGCACTGCTGCGCGAATTTAAACAAGTCGGTCAACCTTATGAGTGTGTGAGCTACGGTGATAAGCTCATAGAGTTTGCCGAAAAAACAGGAAGTATCATTGGTGGTATGCATGTCACCTGCTGTTCGCCCGATCGCGAGCAAATATATCAGAGCCTGTTAAAGCATATTAATCAATTATTCCTGTTGGCCTGGCGCCTAAAAGGGGTCGCTCATGAGTAATCACCCTACCGTACAAACAATAGAGTTTGATATTGAGGGGGCAAGTTGCGCCAGTTGCGTTGGAAAAATAGAAAGCGCCCTTCAATCTGTAGCTGGAGTGCAAAGTGCTGAAATGAACTTTGCGCAACGCACCGTCAGTGTTACTGGTGTAGCGGCGCCGGATGCATTAATTCAGACGGTAGAACGTGCAGGCTACAACGCAAAGGTCAGTTCCTCTGAATCTGATATAGATGTCTTGGACGAAAAAGAACAAGTCGATCTCGCGCATTACAAGGAGCTGATGCGAGAGACTTGGATTGCTTTGTCCCTGGGTGCGCCATTAATGGCTTATGCCCTGATCACAGGTGAGATGAGCGTCAATAGTACAACTGAAAGAATCTCGTGGTTGGTTGTTGGCATTTTGACCCTCGGAGTGTTGCTCTCTAGTGGGCGTCATTTCTATGTTGGTGCCTGGAAATCGTTTGTGAATCACTCTGCAAATATGGACACACTGATTGCGCTGGGCACTGGAACCGCCTGGCTATATTCGATGGTGGTGGTATTTTTCCCTGAAGCGGTTCCCGTTCAAGCACGCCACGTTTATTTTGAAGCGACAGCCATGATCATCGGATTGATTAATTTAGGCTTGGCCTTGGAAGTAAAAGCGAGAGGTCGTACCAGCGAGGCAATTAAGCGTCTAATCGGCCTGCAGGCGAAAACAGCGAGAGTTATTCGTGAGAACCAAGAAATGGATTTGCCTATAGAGCAGGTGTTGATGAACGACTTGGTTCGCGCCCGCCCCGGCGAAAAGATCCCCGTTGATGGTGAGGTGACGGATGGACACACCGCCATTGATGAGTCCATGTTGACGGGTGAGCCCATGCCGGTAGAAAAAGCCAAGGGTGATGAAGTGGTTGCCGGCACACTCAATAAAACCGGTAGTATTGTGTTTCGGGCAACGCGGGTAGGAAAAGACACCGCATTGGCGCAGATCATCAATATGGTGAAGCGCGCCCAAAACTCCAAGCCACCCATTGGCCGATTAGCCGACGTTATTTCAGCGTATTTTGTGCCAGTCGTCATGATTATCGCGGTAATTAGTGCTTTAGCCTGGCTCAATTTTGGTTCGACGCCAGCCATCGCCTTTAGCATCGTGTCTGCGACCACAGTACTGATTATCGCTTGTCCTTGTGCTTTGGGATTAGCCACGCCCATGTCCGTGATGGTCGGTGTAGGTAAAGCCGCGGAGGCCGGAGTATTAATTCGTAATGGCGAAGCCTTACAAACCGCCTCCAAAATTACCGCCATGATTCTTGATAAAACAGGCACGATAACCCTCGGCTCGCCCAA
>JBMYWE010000588.1:0-1547 GCA_049607125.1 Granulosicoccaceae bacterium
CGGATCAGGTGGCCGGTAGCGAAAGTTCGGCGAAAACGAGCATAGAATTGCAACATGCCATCATCTGAGAACAACGGGGAATAGAGAGCGTTGGCGGTAGAACCGGCCAGGCTACGGACAACCGCTGACATGGCGAGCGTTTGCCATTGGGCATAGGGGCCAAGACCGGCAGAGAGTGCCGCGTGCCAGGCAAAGTTTGTTTGAGCTTGGTGAGATTGAGCAGAAAGCCCATAAAAACTAAGGCTTTTGGGCCTGTGTTTTTAGCGAGTGATATATACTACCGCGTGCCGACTGGATGGCGAGCCAGAGTAGATAGAACCCTCCGAAAATCTTGAGGCCGGAGAGCAATTAGATAAATAATGCAATAATGGCCCCGGCCCGCTAGCGGCTAGTTGACCCCAAAAAATTCACAAGACAAGCCTGATCCATACATCAGAGTGGCTTTGCGCCCGCATTGCAGGGCGGCAGCTGCATTGGAGAGGGTGGCGGGACCTGGCTAAACAGCGACCAAAAAAGGCCAAGGTTGCTGATAGCACTTTGATCCAGTCCATTGTCGCCTCAAAAGTAACTGGACTCTTGGTTAATAAATATCAGCTCAGTTCAGCGTTGTGCCAAACGTTCTGCACATCGTCGCAATCATTGAGCATGTTCATCAGACGCTCGAACATCTCAAGATCATCTTCACCACTCACGGGGCTCTGAGTCTGCGGCAAAAATTGAATTTCGTTGACTTCGAAATCGATCTCTCCTAGAGCCTCGACCAGCGCCGTTTGCGCTTTGGCGTATTCGTTGTTGGGAGTGAACACCGTCACCATGTCGCCGTCGGCTTCGATATCGCTGACGTCGACATCGGCTTCCATCAAAGCCTCCAGTACGCTGTCTTCGTCTCCTTTGAAGACAAAAATAGCGCTGTGATCGAACATGTGCATCACCGAGCCGGGGTTACCCAGTTTGCTCTTGCTCTTGGTGAAGCAGTTGCGCACATCAGAGATGGTGCGGTTGGGGTTGTCTGTCAGGCAATCGACGATAACCATGCAACCGCCAGGGCCATAGCCTTCGTAACGCGCAGGGGCGAAGTCCTCACCAGCGCCACCTTTGGCCTTCTCGATGGCCTTATCAATAACGTGCGTAGGGACCTGGTCTTTTTTGGCGCGGTCTATTAGGCCTCGCAGGGTGAGGTTGCCAGCGGGGTCAACACCACCTTGTTTGGCCACCACGTAGATCTCGCGACCATACTTGCTGTACACCTTGGCCTTGGCGTCCGAGGTCTTGGCCATCGACTCTTTGCGGTTTTGATAGGCTCTGCCCATTCTAGCTTCTCACTTAACTGTGTCTTAAAGGCGCTATTTTAGCGTCAGCGAGAGTGTTTGCCCATAGCAGTGTGCAATGCGGGTGGCCGCGGAGGGCGTTCATAGGTGCTCAAGAAGTGGTGCCTCACTTGCTTGCATGGGTCTTTGAGTCGATGATCTTTGATAAGCTGACTGTCCTCCCTTGAAAGTAGGTTTTCCAAGCGCCATGCACCAGCCACTCGCGGGAATACGAGTCCT
>JBMYWE010000589.1:0-1543 GCA_049607125.1 Granulosicoccaceae bacterium
GCTATGCGCCAAAAGATAAAATCCAGCCAAGCGACACGCTAAAACTTCTCGCCGAAGACCAACTCTACCCAGTGAGCGCGCCGGGGATGTCGCTGGAGGAAATCGCACAACTGCCCTTGCTTCAAGTGGCTGGGTACACGGGGGATTGGCACTGGTGGCTAGCAAGAGCGGCCACTGAATCTTGCGACAAATTATTGCAAGCTTGGATAACACAATGCCAGCACGCAAGTAAACAGACACTGCGCTCGGATAACTCCCTCACTATCCACCAGCTAGCAGCGCAGGGAATGGGTGTGGCTATCGCGCGATCATCACTCGTGCAGCCCCTGTTGCAGTCAAAGCAACTAGAGGTGATTCAAAACGCGCCCGCTCTACCCTCACCCGACTTTTTTTATGCAAGCCTCTCACCTCAGGGTATCAATCACCCCAGCGCCCAAGCTTTGTTTTCAATGTTGTGATCAACACCTCAATTGACACCGCCGGAGTTGATGCATATTCACTCGCAAGCTTATCTATAACGCTCGTGGTGTTAGTCCGTGCACTTAATGAGTACAAAAAGCCAAATTAGCATCTTTGGATCTTGAAATCCCCGCCCCCTCTGCGAATACTGTACCCTCACAGTCGAGCCTTCAGGCGGTGGTTTATGACGCCTAATGCAACAATGAATGGCAACACCTCGACTCGATGCACCCTTTTTAGAACTATCTGCCCTTGAGTGGTAAATTCAACATGCTCCAACACCGCCGCCTGACCGTCGCTACGTTGCTATCCGCCCTATTTTGTACCTCCTGTGGCGGAGGCGGTGGCTCATCGAGCGAGGGAGGCGTCACCGGCCAAGGCGGCAGCAACGTTGTTCTCTCCGGTTCAAGTACGGTCAGCGACAACGTCATCGCGGACAGCGACCTAAACGACCCTATTGCAGATTACGCATCAAACAATACGGCGGCGGAAGCCCAGTCCGGCCCCAACCCCGGAAAAGTACTTGGCTACCTGTCCGCTGTCGGCTTTGGCGCTGCTGGCGGCCGATTCGACACAACTGCAGATACTTTGGACGTTTTCAGCATATCACTCGCTGCTGGCCAGTCTGTGACTGTGCAAATGGCCGACTGGGAATCGGGCGGTTTCGGAACCCAAGACATCGACCTGTTTTTATACGACGCCAACCTAAACTTACTGCAGTCTTCCGAAGGCGTCAGTGTTCGGGAACAAGTGTTGACACAAACATCGGGTGAGTACTACGTGGTGCTCGAAGCCTACCAGGGCGCGGGTAACTACACCCTCAGTATCGGCTCGGGTGAAAACCAATCGCAACGCCAAACTAACCACCTCAGCCGTCTGGACAACTTTGTTGATGGTCAGGCCGTGGTTCTCGAATACGCCAGCGCTAATTTCAGCTTGAGGAGTTCAAGTGCTGGAGACAGCTTGATGCCCAGCTTGGCTGGGGCTATTTCGGCAGAGCTCGTTAAAACCTCCTCTTCCGCTGCGGCTAGAACGGCCTCCAAGACACAAATGCTAGACCCGCTGAGCAAGCACCCACTCGGTG
>JBMYWE010000590.1:0-1472 GCA_049607125.1 Granulosicoccaceae bacterium
TTTTGATCGTTGTCAGTGCCAACTCACAAACGCTCTACAAAAGGTTTGTCGTCGGCGCCTACTTGAAAGCAGATATAACGTTCAACTTAAACGATATCCCAAGAGACAAAGATGTCTTTTTTGGACGTCGGTTATATTTGAGTGTCTTTGGGGTAGAACAATGGCTCGACAAACCGTTATTGGGCCACGGCGCCACAGGCGTCGATGCATTGCTCGACGCAGACCCGGATTTCCACATCCACCATCACCTTCACAACACCTATGTACAAACGCTCGCAGAGATAGGACTGCTGGGCGCCCTGGCATGGGCAATGATCTCCGCTGTTATCCTTCTGGGGGTTTACAAACACGGAAGCCGACTTGGCAGCCCTGCGCTGGTTAACTTTTTTTGGACCGCGCTCGCACTCGCCGTGTGGTCTTTGCAAAGCGCTCCTGTGCATGTGGCCTACTGGCGCTTCGCGGTCATCATGGTCTGCGCCCTGGGCCTATCAATAATATTGCAAAGCCAACATCAGCGGTCAGACCACACAAACAAATACTCAGCCTAAAGCACATGCTTTCTATTGTTTAACGCGAGTCAGCGGTGGCAGAGCGCGCGCAAGGCAGCTACTCTTAATCGACTGAGTGGAAGCCTCGAATTCGGCCAGCGACACCGAGCCACATTCCATTCTTCACTCAAGCTACACCGCTGATTACATCGATTTCTAGAGGATTTGATTTGTTACATCGTCTCACGGCCAGATTAGGCTTGCTCGCTTCCACGCTCATCTTGAGTGCTTGCGGCTTCCACTTGGTGCAACCCAACAACCTGCAGGGCACTAACTTACACGTTCAAGTGGTCAATCAGGGTGCCCCTCTAGCCAGCCGTACCCTCACTCAAGAGCTGCAGTTGCGAGAAATAACAACAGACGGTGCAGAACCTGATATCCAAATAACCCTGCGCGGAGAACAGATCGACAACCGCCTGCTGGCCATCGACAGCGACTTGCGCGCCGCCGAATATCAGTTAGAGCACACCCTAGAGGCGAGTGCTAAAACCGGCGAGACACGCACCGAGTGGCAGAGCTTCACCGCCACGCGGGACTACACCTACGACGAATCTAATGTATTGGGCAAAAGCCAGGAGCAATTGCTGATACGCCAAACCTTGCGAGAAGAACTGGCGCAGCGCATCGTCGAGCGGTTCCTCTACCCTGCCCGCCAAGCGGCCCTCGCTGCAGCAGATGGCAGCACACTCGAAAACACGACCGAATAAGCCATACACCGGTGAATCTTACCTCCCAAGCGCGTGACCTTGGAGCCTGAGAATCCCGCGCTTACTTGGTGCCAGTTGTTATCAATTTCAATATCCAGCCAAGCTTGCAGCATACTGCAGCAGCCCACATTGCAACCGGTATGTGCACGCGCCAAATGCGCATTTCTCAGCCTGCGAAAAATCTAAAAAAACAGCTAAATCACCGTAAAAAAACGGT
>JBMYWE010000591.1:0-1462 GCA_049607125.1 Granulosicoccaceae bacterium
TTTTACCGCGCGGATGTCTTCGATCAGGCGCTGGTTGCGAATATAGCCCAGCGCCAGTTCTTCTGGGCGCGTGCCGAGGGTCATCAGGGTGACGATTTCGGTTTCTTCAAGGTGAATAGTCAGCGCCAGCTCGCCGGGGATGGCCACGTCGACCTGCTCGCCATACTCGTTGACGGCGGCGACGGCGTGGGTGGGGTGGCGGCCTTGCTGGCTTAGGCGAGGGCGGTAGTTGGCTTCTGTGTTCATAGGTTTGCTAGCCGTGGTGGCTGAAGCTCTCCTCTAAGGATGCGCGCTCGGTGAGCAGGGTGTTTTCAACGGCGTCGGGGTCGGCGTGGCCGATGGCCATGCCACAGACAACCACTTCGTCGTCGGAGAGGGGCAGGGCGCGGCGGATGGCGGCGTGGTAGCCGCACCAGGCAGCTTGCGGGCAGGTGTGCAGCCCTTGCTCGCGCGCCAGCAGCATCACGTTTTGCAAAAACATGCCGTAGTCTAGCCAGCTGCCGACGTTGAGGTCGCGGTGGATGGTGAAAAAGAAGGCGGCCGGTGCGTCGAAGAACTGGTAGTTGCGGCGGTGTTGTGCTGCCATTTTCTCGCGGTCGGTCTTGCCGATGTCGAGCAGTTTGTAAAGCCCCCAGCCCACCGCGCGACGACGACCCAAGAAGGGCTCAAAGAATTTGTCTGGGTAGTACTGGCGCTCTTCGTCGTAGGCGACACCTTGGTCGTAGTCTGCTTGCACTTCCTTAACCACCGCCGCCAAGCTATCGCCAGTGAGTAAGTGTGTATGCCAAGGCTGGATATTGGTGCCGCTGGGCGCTCGCGCTGCGCTTTCAATCAGGTCTTTGAGTTGTTGGGTATCCACGGGGGTAGGCAAAAAGGCGCGCACGGAGCGGCGGGTATTGATTGCGTCTGTCACACTCGCTGAAGCGGTGGTGTCTAGTGGGCTCTGAGCCACGAGAATCTCCTGTGATTGCTCTACCAAGCGGCTTGGTAGATGGATAGGGCGTCGGCTTGATAAACCGGCCTTGGATTATTGACCAATAGGCGCTGCTGTAGCATGGCGTCTTCGGCGAGTGTTGGCAGCATACTCTGGGGTATGTCCATCTCGCGCAAGCTGCCCGGCAGGCCGAGGTCGTCGATAAGCTGTTTAAAGTAGCTGATCAGTTGCTCGGTGATCGCTCTATCATCACCGGCGAGCGGTTGATCGCCGAGGATATGCGGCGCGAGGTCGGCGTACCAGTGGGCCGCCTCGGGTGCGTTAAAACGCAACACCTCGGGCAGCACCAGCGAGTTACTCAAGCCGTGCGGGATATGGTAGCGGCCGCCCAGCGGGTAGGCCAAGGCATGTACAGCGGCCACTGGCGCGTTGGCGAAAGCCTGACCTGCCAGACACGCCCCGAGCAGCATGGCCTGACGCGCTTCGCGGTTGTCGCCCTGGTGGTTGGCGATGCGGATATTGGCGGAC
>JBMYWE010000592.1:0-1389 GCA_049607125.1 Granulosicoccaceae bacterium
TGGCGATCGTAGTGTCCTTCAACCATATGCCGCGCAATAGCTTGCTGCATCATCAACACCGATCGCTGCGACATGGCACGCTTGAACTCGAGAGCTTGGTGATACCAGCGCTCACTGTGAAGCCAACCTACCCGCAGTTCGGGTGCCAGCGTTTTACTGAACGAGCCACAGGTCAGCACGCGATCTTGGGTATCGAAGCAGCGCAAGGTGTGTTGCCGGTGGCGGGCATACACAAGCTCACCGTGCGTGTCGTCCTCCACCACGTGCAAGTTGTGCTCATTGGCCAGCTCCATCAACGCGCGACGGCTGTCGTCTGTCATACTGCAACCCAAGGGGTTCTGGGCCGAGCTACTGACAATCACCGCCTTGACCGGTAACTCGTCCAGCGCCAGACTGAGTGCGGCCAAATTAATGCCCTCACTTGAATCCGTGGGGATTTCCACCATCTTGCGGCCGCTCTGGTGAATAGCGGCAATCAAACCGTGATAGGTCGGTGACTCCACCGCGATCAAATCACCGGGTTTGGTCATGACATTGATGGCCACAAACAGCGCCTCCTGCGCACCGCAGGTGACGATAAGTTGATCGGCGTGTGAGTCTAGGCCCTGCCTCACTGCTCGAGCAGCAATGCTCTGACGCAACAAGGCGTCGCCCTCAACCGGCCCGTAGTTTTGCAACTCGCGGCGCGCCATACGCCGGATCATGCGACCTACCTCGCGCGCACCGGCGCCGCTGGTGTCAGGCGAGCCGCTGGCGAAATAAGCCGCAAACTTGTGCGCATGCCACGCCCCGCTATTGAGCCCGTCGAGCAGCTCTTTCTCATCACACGGCAAACAAATTTCTTTTGATGCCGTGGGCAAAGCAACCTGCCGAACCGACCCCTCCTGCAAAAAATACCCCGAGCGCTGGCGTGACTCCACCACCCCCACACGCTCAAGCTCTTCGTACACGCGCAGCGCGGTGCTCATGCTCACGTGCTCGCGCGCCGCAAAATCACGCAACGACAGCAAGCGGTCACCCACCTGCCCCGTCGCCTCGAGGTGCCGCTGAGTTTGCTCGGCCAATTGCCTGTACTTGGGGATATCGGTTCTCATCTGTGCACTATATCAAGCAAAAATACCATTCGACCGGTACAGATTCCTTCAGAAACGAGCATAACAGCCTCTTCAGCCATCGGGTGTTGCGTCGACATTTGTAGGCTTGTGTATCTGGGAGCAGCGCGGCGATGTATTTAACCTACATCCCAACGCTCAATTCGGGACCAACACATGGCACAGCTCACAGCAACGCAAAAGCCTATTGACCGCCCTTTTTCTTTGGACGACAGTCGGTGCTTGCTTAAAGTCTGGATCCGACGCCACAAAACACGCAAAGACTTGAAAGAACTGT
>JBMYWE010000593.1:0-1388 GCA_049607125.1 Granulosicoccaceae bacterium
ACGTTGATTCCCGCCCTTGAAAAAGAAGCCGAAGCTGATGATATGCTCAAAGCGCAAGAGTTGCGCGACATGCGTGCGCGTCGTGATGATTTGGAGCGCCGCGTACACGACTTGCGCTTAACTCGCCAAGTGGCGATGCAGGCGCTGCCGAGCATTCGCATGGTGCAAGAGAACGACAAGGGATTGATCACCAAGATCAATACCACACTAGTAAACACCGTGCCCTTGTGGCGCAACCAGTTGGCGCAGGCCGTGAGCATCTACCGCTCGCAGAAAGTTGCCACCGACGTCAAGGCTGCCACCGACTTAACCAACGAGCTACTCGAAAAGAACTCCGAAAACCTGCGCACAGCAAATCGCCAAGTGCGCGAGGAGATGGAGCGCGGCGTGTTTGATATGGACTCGGTTCGCAAAGCACACGCTAACTTGCTGGCAAGCATAGAAGAGAGCCTACAGATCGCTGACGAAGGCAAGCGCCGTCGCGCTGAGGCTGAAACCGAATTGCATCGCCTGGAGGACGAGCTGCGCGAGTCGTTAAAGGCGGCCAGTGCACACGGTTCCACCACGCCCTCTGCGAGTGCTTAAGCCATGGGTATTTTTGATCGCTTGTTCGGCGAATTTGTCGACGTTATTGAATGGACCGATGACAGTAGCGACACCTTGGTCTATCGCTTCCCTCGGCAGGGTAATGCCATAAAATATGGGGCTAAGCTGACCGTTCGCGAAGGCCAAGTGGCGGTATTTGTCAATGAGGGGCAGGTGGCCGATGTGCTTGATCCTGGCATGTATGAGCTCGAGACGAATAACCTGCCCATCTTATCTTCATTGCAGGCATGGCCTCATGCGTTCAATAGCCCTTTTAAGGCCGAGGTGTATTTCTGCAATACTCGCCGCTTCACCGATCTAAAATGGGGCACTCGCAATCCGCTGATGGTTCGCGACCCAGAGTTCGCCATGGTGCGTTTGCGTGCTTTTGGCAGTTATGTGGTGCGCATTGCTGACGGTGAGCGCTTTTTGCGGGAAATTGTCGGCACCGACGGGTTGTTCTCCGTAGACGAAATTAGTGAGCAGCTGCGCAACTTGATTGCCTCGCGTTTTGCCTCAGTGGTGGCGACAGCCCAGATTCCTGTGCTTGACCTCGCAGCCAACTATGAAAAGCTCAGTGATTTTATCAGTGCTCAAATTTCACCGGAGTTCAGCGAGTATGGCCTGGAGATCACCAAACTTTTGGTTGAAAATATCTCTCTGCCGGCTGATGTAGAAGCCGCCCTAGACAAGCGCACCAGTATGGGCATCATCGGAGACTTGGATCGTTACATCAAAGTGCAGACGGGGTCTGCCATGCAATCAGCAGCGGAAAACCCCGGCGGTGGTGCCAGTGACGGCAT
>JBMYWE010000594.1:0-1290 GCA_049607125.1 Granulosicoccaceae bacterium
GAATGGATGGCCAGCTACGGCAAACTAGAATTCGCTGATGTTAACGCTCAGTGGCTGGAGTCAAACAATCGCCGTGATTGGGAAAACTAAACCCGCATCGCGAGAAATCGGGCGACAAGCCAATACCAATTACTGCCTCACCACTATCCCGAAAAATGAAAAAACCTCGCGACCAATGTGTTTCGAGGTTTTTTTTATTGGGGGTCCAGCTTTAGTTTGAAGCGCCGAAATCAACACCGATCTTGAACATCACGCGCACGTTTTCAAGGTCGGTTTCTTCGGCGCCGCCAAGATCCACATCACCGGTAGTTTGATAGCGAACCTCCGCACCGGCAAAAAGCATGTCTCGACGGTATTCAGCAGAGACACCCAGCTGGACACCCCAAGTGGAGTCGTCACTGTTGCCTTGCTCAGCTTGAACATAGCCAAAACCAGGGCCAACGCCTACTTCAAGACCGTCCGCCACGCTCCACATGTAGTGAGGATTTAACTCGAAGCTCGACATTTCTACGGTGTCGTTGTCGTAGCTAGAGACACTGATGCGCTGACGGATGCGGTTGCTGGGTGTTGTCAACAGCGGGCAATTAATGCCGAGCTCGATGCCAGATACCGTGTCACTGCCTTCATCGCCAGAAAAGTCCTGATCGAGCGAGCCCGTCATCAGTGCAACGGTCGGCTGAAATTTGTAAGCCTCATCGGTGAACACAGGGGCAAACTTGGTGCCGTGCTTGCCATGGTGATCGGCGAGTGCATTGGCTCCAGTCAAGGCAAGAGATAAAACGAAGAAGGTAGGGGCTAGACGCATGGGAGGTTTCCACTAGGTAGATGAAATCAGTGGCGCCCAATATAGGGCAGCGGCCTACGCCAATCACGTGATAGTGTCACATTCATCCAATATTTTTATGCGCGCTCATCGAGTTGCGAGGCAAGCCGCTGACAAATCTAGGCAGCTGTTTCGCCCCGCTGCCCCATCTCCCACGCCTGCAGGGCCAGTTTGCGCGCCAAACCCCAACGATAGCCGCCCAACCCCGTGTCATTTCGGATGACGCGATGACACGGTATTAACAAGGCTAACGGATTCGCGCCTACCGCTGTGCCAACCGCCCGACTGGCCTTTGGTTTGTGGATCGCTTTGGCCAGATCACTGTAACTGCAAGACACTCCTTCTGGTACTCGCAATAAAGCCCTCCACACCTGAATCTGAAAAGGACTACCCGCGAGCAACAGCCGCAACTCGCCACCTTGGGTTGGCGAGAATATTTTCTCGACTACCTCTGCGGTTTGCTCGGG
>JBMYWE010000595.1:0-790 GCA_049607125.1 Granulosicoccaceae bacterium
TCGCTTAGTGTTGGTCCCTTTTTCTTTTCTTCAGGTTTTTCTTTATCATTACCACCACCCACTAAGTCTTTAGCACCATCAATTATATCCTTAGCACCAATAAGTGCTGCAGCAGTACCAGCAACTGCAAGACCACCTTTTGCACCAGGTGGAAGTTTATTAATTGTCTGCTTAGTTTTATCAACTACTGCACCTGCACCTTGCTTCACCTTATCAGTTGCTTGTTTGACCTTACCAGGTCCTTTGTTTCCAGTGATTCTTGGATTACCAGTCTTTGGATTGATACCTCTAAGACCTTGTGTAAGGCGTCTGATACCCCTTGAAATCCACCCCAGACCAAATCTTTCACATACAACTGCTAAGTCTGGATTGCTGTAATCAACGCTCTCAGTGAGCGTCAGAGACCCTAGAATGCCGTCTACTTGGTCCTGGTCCTCAGACTGCCAAAACTCTACAATCTCCTCTACAGAGAAGTCATCCTTCAGCATCGCATCGGTAATGCTAAGGAAGTGCTTTTGTTCGTCAGTGTAATTGTAATACATGATAGTTACCTCCTTAGATTACTTCTGATTTGCTGCTGCCTTTGCCGCAGCCTTTTCTCTTGCTCTCTTTTTCCTTTCATATCTGGTAGCACCCAGAATTTTATCTGCTAACCAAGTTCCTGCAGAATAACCGCCGATAGCACCAGCAGTTCCAGTGACTGCAGATCCTATACCACCGCCACCAATAGCACCAGCAAGTCCACCCAGGGCACCGCCAGCATATCCTAAACCAGTTCTAAATGCAGACT
>JBMYWE010000596.1:0-740 GCA_049607125.1 Granulosicoccaceae bacterium
GCGATTTATACCCTTTTTAAAACAGAAAAATTCGATAAGGTATGTCATTTAGCTGCACAGGCAGGGGTGCGATATAGTTTGGAAAATCCACACGCTTACATCAATAGCAATATTACTGGTTTTTTGAACATATTGGAGGCTTCTAGGCTAAATGAAGTAGAGCATTTAACCTATGCTAGTAGTTCTAGTGTGTATGGTAAAAATACTCAAGTGCCTTATTCAACGACTGACAATGTGGATAATCCTGTTAGTTTGTATGCTGCCACTAAGAAAGCCAATGAGTTGATGGCACACACCTATTCACATCTTTACAACTTACCAACAACGGGTTTGCGTTTTTTTACGGTTTATGGCCCTTGGGGGCGACCAGATATGGCGATTTATAAGTTTACCAAACGCATTATGAATGATGATGCCATTGATGTGTACAACTATGGTAATATGAGTAGGGATTTTACCTACATTGACGATATAGTAGAAGGTGTCGTTCGTATTTTGGAGAAACCAACAAGTGAGCAACAAAAATATAAGGTATATAACATTGGCAACAACGCCCCCGTACAACTCCTAGATTTTATTAAAGCCATAGAAAATTCCATTGGGAAAGAAGCCAAGAAAAACATGATGCCTTTGCAAATGGGAGATGTGCTAACAACGTGGGCAGACACCAATGACCTAATCAATGACTTTGATTACAAGCCCAACACCTCTATTGAATTTGGTATTAAACAGTTTATTGA
>JBMYWE010000597.1:0-693 GCA_049607125.1 Granulosicoccaceae bacterium
GGGTAAATCCCAACGTAGTACATCACCTGTTTGTGGCATAAAGTTATTACGTGGATCTTCAGCGTAAAGACGTACTTCCATGGCATGGCCAGAAAGCTTTACTTCGCTTTGTTTTAACGGCAACGTTTCGTCAGCAGCAACTTTTAATTGCCAAGCCACCAGATCTAAGCCGGTGATAAGTTCGGTGACTGGATGCTCAACTTGTAGTCGCGTATTCATCTCTAAAAAATAGAAATCTTTATTGCAAGCCTTAGCAGCATTAACCGCGGCTTCCCCCATTTTTTTTCGCATTGATTCATCTACAAAGGGAGAAGGAGCCTCTTCCACTACTTTTTGGTGACGACGCTGGATAGAGCAGTCGCGTTCGCCCAAATAAACCGCGTTACCGTGATTGTCGGCAAAAACTTGTATTTCAATATGTCTAGGGCTAATAACAGCTCTTTCCATAATAAGTTCGTCATCACCAAAGGCTGTTTTAGCTTCTGAGCGAGCAGTCTTAATACTTTCTTCTAGTTCTTCTTTTTTCCATACTAAACGCATGCCTCGGCCACCACCGCCTGCTGAGGCTTTGACCATTAAGGGAAAACCTATTTTCGATGCTTCGCTAATCAGACAAGCATCACTTTGATCACTACCTTGATAACCAGGTATACAGGGAACACCTGCTTCTAGCATGGCAATTTTAGATAGTCG
>JBMYWE010000598.1:0-630 GCA_049607125.1 Granulosicoccaceae bacterium
GCGCCAATCGGGCTTTTCGAAGCAAGAATCAATTACTTGATCTTGGCTTCCTTGTACATAACATGCTTGCGAACAACGGGATCGTACTTCTTGATCTCCATTTTCTCAGGCATGTTTTTCTTGTTCTTGTCAGTGGTATAAAAGTGGCCGGTGCCGGCGCTGGATACCAGACGGATCTTATCGCGCATGATGTAGCTCCTTAAACTTTCTCACCACGGGCACGCAGTTCAGCCAGAACTGTTTCGATACCCTTCTTATCGATAATACGCAGACCCTTGCTGGATACGCGCAGTTTTACAAAACGCTTCTCACCTTCTACCCAGAAACGATGCGAATGCAAGTTAGGCAGAAAACGACGACGGGTTCTGTTTTTAGCGTGGGAAACGTTGTTCCCGGTTGCAGGACGCTTACCTGTAACCTGACAAACTCGTGACATATGTCTATCTCCAAAATTCTTTCACGGATGTCGTGTCTCAGCGCTGATTGGAACGACATCCGGCACATGCTGCAGCACGAAGCGGCACTTTATACCAGAGAGCGGCTGTCAACTCAAGAATTACCGTTTTTCATGAGCTTGAAAGCGATAAACAGTAGTTGTGTGGCAAAAACTGCTTTATAACCAACCTCTTT
>JBMYWE010000599.1:0-629 GCA_049607125.1 Granulosicoccaceae bacterium
CTTTGAAACTCTTGCTATGGGCCCATACCCTGACGATGTTAAAACTCAAATGACGATTGCGCTTGCAAGGGCATCGGGTGCTGTCGGCATGGTGGGAGGGCAGGCAATTGACTTGTCGTTAGTGTCTTCAGCCCCTTCTTTGGAAGCACTCGAGAACATGCATCAATTGAAAACGGGTGCCATGATTCAAGCCAGCATTCAGCTTGGTGCCTTGGCCGCAGGTGCGAATGCTGATGTTTTAAGTGCATTGATTGCCTATGGGAAAGCCATCGGTTTAGCTTTTCAGGTGCAAGATGACATATTGGATGTGGTGGCCGATACCTCAGAGCTTGGCAAGCATCAGGGAGCCGATGCAGCTTTAGATAAGCCGACGTATGTCAGTTTGTTAGGGTTAGAAGGGGCAAGGTGTAAATTACGAAGCGGCTAAAACAGCTCTTTCAAAAGCCCCAGGGAATGCCCAAACATTGGAATCATTAGCAGATTATATTGTCCATCGGACCTATTGAGGTTTTTCTTTCAAATCAGGGCGTCATAGCTTGTCTTTAATCAATTCGGTTAGCCATAAAAGGGGCGCAACTTAGCTTGGTGCTTCTGGGTTTCAAGGAAGACAGATGTGCATTAAGACGATA
>JBMYWE010000600.1:0-574 GCA_049607125.1 Granulosicoccaceae bacterium
AAAGGCGCTGTACGACGAACTGATCGAAACCTGTAATCAGCACCTCCACCCCCTCCAAGCCGCCGCCAGTGCAGTCAGCGAGCTAGACGCACTAACCTGTTTAGCCGAACGCGCCGAGCAACTCAATTTCTGCCAGCCCGAGATAGCCGCGAATGCTGGCATTCACATCGTTAACGGACGCCACCCCGTAGTAGAAGATGTGCTTGACGGGCCATTTGTTCCCAACAGCACGCAATGCAATAAAGAGCGGCGAATGCTAGTAATCACCGGGCCAAACATGGGTGGTAAATCGACCTACATGAGACAAATAGCGCTAATAACGCTAATGGCTAATATTGGTTGTTACGTACCTGCAGAGTCTGCTGAAATTGGCGAAATAGATAGGATATTTACTCGTATTGGCGCATCGGATGACCTTGCTTCGGGTCGTTCCACATTTATGGTGGAAATGACAGAAACTGCAAACATATTACACAATGCAACTCCAAACTCTCTGGTTTTGATGGATGAAATTGGCAGAGGTACAAGTACCTATGATGGCCTAAGTTTAGCTTGGGCGACGGCGGATTACTTA
>JBMYWE010000601.1:0-561 GCA_049607125.1 Granulosicoccaceae bacterium
ATTCAGCGAGAGGTGGTCCTAGTTTTTCGACCACTTTGCAGCCCTGTTAAGGTGGATCAGGGTTTCATGTCAGGCTGCTAATCTCATCGGTTCTGTTTTGCTGTCATAGGCTTCATCGGGGGTCAAGATTCCGTGGGTCGAGTGCGGGCGCTCGGTGTTGTAGTACATCAGCCACTTTCCGATCCCGGCTTTGGCCTCTGAGCCCCTCTCGAAGGCATGCAGATAGACGCATTCGTACTTCAATGACCGCCACAGCCGCTCGATCATGCGGTTGTCGATCCAGCGACCTTTGCCATCCATGCTGATCTTGACCTTCGCTGCTGTCAGTACATCGATCCAATCACCGCTTGTGAACTGGCTGCCTTGATCGGTGTTGAAGATCTCTGGCGTGCCGTGAGTGGCCAAGGCCTCCTTCAAAGCCTCAACGCAGAACTCGGCGTCCATGCTGTTAGACAACCGCCACGCCAAGACCTTGCGGCTGTACCAGTCCATGATGGCCACGAGATACAGGAAGCCACGCCGCATTGGGATGTAGGTAATATCCGCGCACCAGACTTGGTT
>JBMYWE010000602.1:0-543 GCA_049607125.1 Granulosicoccaceae bacterium
TCGTAATACTTTTGTTCTACACTTGGCTTAATTGCTTGAAATACTTATCAGAAATGTAAACTTAAGGTTAATATTTCAGCGAAATAATGATTTTTTTACAAAATTTGTAAAAAAATAGGTTACAAAGTTTTACATCTCATAAATTTTGTAGCAGTATGAATGAAGCCCCCGTAATATAAATGGAAACATTATTATGAAAAATATGAAAACTTTTAAAGCCGCACAGAAAGGTTTTACCCTAATCGAATTGATGATCGTTGTTGCGATTATCGGTATTTTAGCCGCAGTAGCGTTACCTGCATACTCTGATTATCAAGCAACTTCTAAGTTAACTTCTGGTTTGGCTGAAATCACTGGTGCCAAGACTGAGTTTGAGATGAAAGTTAACAACGGTGAAACTATCTCTGCTGTTGGTGATTTAACTAGCATCAAAGCTGCTCAAACTCAAAACTGTGATATTACTGCGACCGGTACTACAATCGCTTGTGCAATTCGAAATGCACCAACACAAGTAGCTGGTGCAACACTAACTTGGACAAGAGC
>JBMYWE010000603.1:0-522 GCA_049607125.1 Granulosicoccaceae bacterium
AAGACTCGCCCAAGAGTCCAAGCTCCCGGTCTTAGTCAAAGAATGCAATGATCAAGAAGTACTAGAAATCGTCGTTGGACGCACTGTGCTCAAAGAAGAAATGATCGTCGCCGTGTTACCAGGCTACCGACGCATCAGTGTAAGCAACGAAAGCTATCCCGCACTCGCGCACACACCCGAGCAGAGCATTGAAGGGATTCTGATCGAAACCTTGGATGCCACAGAAGCCCTACGGGTAATGTATTTTGAAGGCGAAGAATACAAGCCCGAAGAAGTACAGCTCGTGCTTAAAAACCAAAAACCAACTAGCGCCTTTTGTTTCCTGCCATCACCGGATCTCGACACCAACGACCTAGAATGGGATTTCGAAGAGTGGCGCAAAAACCATTTGAGCGATTTTCTGCACCTCAGCGAAGAATGGATGGCCAGCTACGGCAAACTAGAATTCGCTGATGTTAACGCCCAGTGGTTGGAGTCAAACAATCGCCGTGATTGGGAAAACTAAACCCGCATCGCGAGAAA
>JBMYWE010000604.1:0-508 GCA_049607125.1 Granulosicoccaceae bacterium
CGGTTCATGGTTGCACACCCGTAGCGGGTATAAGGTCAATGCAGTCCACCGGGCAGGGCGGGATGCACAGCTCGCAGCCAGTGCACTCGCTGGCGATTACCGTGTGCATCTGTTTGGCCGCGCCGAGGATTGCATCGACGGGGCAGGCTTGTATACATTTGGTGCAACCAATACACACCGATTCGTCGATAACCGCCAGCACGGGGCCTTTGTCTTCGCCGTGCTCTGCATTGAGTGGAATCACCTCTTTGCCGAGTAACTCGGCCAATGCTCGCACGCCAGCCTCTCCCCCTGGCGGGCACTGGTTTATCTCGGCCTCTCCAGCGGCCAGTGCCTCGGCGTAGGGGCGACAACCGGGAAAGTTGCACTGGGCGCATTGAGTCTGCGGCAGCACCGCTTCGATCTCGTCGACTAGCGGGTTTCCTTCGACCGCAAATTTGCGCGAGGCAAACCACAGCAGCAGGCCAGCCAGTGCGCATAAAACAGCGAAAACGATAACAGCCCACAT
>JBMYWE010000605.1:0-290 GCA_049607125.1 Granulosicoccaceae bacterium
CTGGCCTATGACCTGGAACAAATTTGGGACTGGGGACGATGGAACGCTGATGTCTCCCACAGACACCGCGCTTGGTGGGACGCCAAAGGCGTAATCGCTGAGTTAAACGACGATATTCCCTTTTAGAACAAATCAACTATCGAAGCTGAAACAATGCCAGGAGGCGGACTTGAACCGCCGACACGAGGATTTTCAGTCCTCCACTCACGGAGGGCTGAAACCCTAATCCGCGCGCGTTCTCATCCTAAATTCCGTCGTTTTATCGAGAAACTGTTTTATCTCCAAGATGT
>JBMYWE010000605.1:300-507 GCA_049607125.1 Granulosicoccaceae bacterium
TTGACACAACTCATCACGGAGCCGCCCCAGCTCCGTGGTAAATCGGTTTGTGCGATGCTCTATCAACTCACGGTTGGCGTTAACCAAATACTCTATGTGGTCCCTGTCGCTAATCGTGGCCTGCCTGGAGACACTAAGTGCATGCTGCTCCTTCATTAATTCCACTTCCATCTGTCGGAGGCGTTTCTCCAGATTTTGATAGCGCAT